>JAUVAR010000279.1 GCA_030591625.1 Candidatus Zixiibacteriota bacterium | reverse complement strand
TGTCTGTTGGGCGACGGTAGATCTTGCAGAACGGTTTGGTCCTGTAGATGATATTACCTATTACACAAAAGCAATAGATTGGTTTTTTCTTACAAGAAATTCTCAAGACAGTGCATTCCTGACAGATATAAACGGCAACTGCATGATTGATGGTGACGATCTAATCGAGTTCCAGACGTGCCTGGGTGGTTTTCCCTGGGGTGGCCCATGCGGGTGGAGTACACCAACTTGCTGCAACCTCATCGATTATGGGTGCTGTGACTTGCGTGGCGACTTTGGATGGGAAGACCCACCGATGGTTGATATAGGTGACCTGACTGCATTGATAAGATACATGTTCGTCTGTTTCAATTGCATGCCGGAGTGCATGGAAGAGATGAACATAGATAACGACCCAAAAGGTATAGTCGATATTGGCGATCTGACGAGATTAATCGATTACTTATTTATTTCGTTTGAACCTCTGGTCCCTTGCAATCAATAAAGGAATCGTAATATGAATAAAGTTATAATTACTTTTGCTTTATTGATACTTGCCTTCGGTTCGGTGCAGGCGCAGGATGTTGTTAAGATGCACGGTACGCTTGTGGCCGATCCGGCTAACGGAGAGATGATATTTCTCTCAGCTATAGACGGACAGTATTATTACCTGGAATATTACGACGCTTTCGAACTTAACGACGAGATTTTGATCGAGGGTTTCATGTATGAAGACTGTCCACTGATAGGAACTGGTGGAAGTGGAGTTGCATGTGTTTCTATAAACTCAATAGCTGCTCTCTGTTGGGCGACTGTAGATATTACCGAGCGGTTTGGGGAGATTGAGGATATATCTGATCTGACGGTTATAGTGGACTGGTTCTATAATATGCAACGCTCTCCCGATAGTTCATACCTGACAGATATCAACGGTGACTGTCTGATCAACCATTTAGACTTTGAGCTGTTCCAGACATGTATGTATGAGAATCCTGTAAGCGGTTGCTCATGGAGTACGCCAACCTGCTGTGAAAACAATGGCTGGAGCTGTTGCGTTGGTATGACTGGCAACACCAACTGCGACCCAGATGAGATCGTTGATATTGGTGACCTAACTGCAATGATTGATTATCTGTTCATATGTTACGGTACTGGATGTGGCGGTTGCTGCCCCGATGAAGCTAATACCGATGGATCAGGCTCAGTCGATATCGGCGACCTGACTAAGTTGATCGACTACCTGTTTATATCATTCACACTTCTAGCTCAATGTCAATGAGAAGGATATCTGATATGAGAAAGATTATTCTTACAATCGTAGCATTAGTGATACTCGCCTTCGGGTCGGTGCAGGCGCAGACAGATTCGGTTTATTTTGAGGAGTGTGGAGTAATAACCCTGAACTGTTATGACGGTATGGTCTTTGAACCAGATGTCAACTCCACCCATGATGTTCTGTTCTTGCTTAAAGACTTTGGGGATTATTCTTTTTTTGATACTGTGAAAGTCACTGGTTACTTTGATGCAAATCTTCCTATAGGCCAATGCAACACTCGGACTGTCCTCTCAAACACAATTGAAGCCTGCGAAGAATATTCCTGCCTCGTTGGCTGTCCGGGGAATGTTGATGGTGACCCACTTGACATAATGGATATTGGTGACCTAACCAAATTCATAGATTACCTCTTCATCAGCTACGTCCCACCCGATTGTCTTGCGGAAGCTGATTTCGATTACAATGGAATTGTTGACATTGGAGACCTGACCAGGATGATTACCTGTTCGTATATAACATGGGGAAATTGCTGTGGCTGGTGGGCTAAATAGGGAGAGGTGATTTATGTTACGAAAACTATCAATTATAACGCTATTCGCGTTGCTACTCGCTATCGGGTCTGCAAATGCGCAGACGGATTCGGTTTATTTTGAGGGGTGTGGATCGTTCTATGAGGAAGACGGCTGTCTCAAGTTCTTCCCATGGGACAATCCAACTGGATTCACCCTTACAGATGTTGAAACGGGTCAGTACGATATCTATGGACTCGCATATATCTCAGGATACTACGATTCCTCCGCCACTCTGGATTGCGGTGCCTATCAAATGCATTGGAATACAATCGACTCATGTACCTGGACTGGTTGCTGTCAGGGACGTGTAGGCGATTTAACTGGAGATGACTTCTCTGATATTGGCGACCTGACAAAATTGATAGATTACCTGTTCATTTCTTATCTTCCTGTCTGCATCGAACAAGCTGACCTGAACGGAGATGGTGTCGTGGATATTGCCGATCTTACATCCCAAATTAGCTGCTTATTTATAACATACGTTTGTGGGAATCCGCCCTGCTCACCAGATAAGTGATCTGAGCAAGTCTAAATAGAGAAACCAGAAAAAACTTCTCGGAGTTAGTCGCAATAGTGGCTGACTCCGCTTTTATTATCACCCCGCAATCAGAGTTGACCGAGGCCGTTTGACTACATATATTCACGCTTCATAACCTGAAATGAGGCGAGATGTCAGATAGTTTCAAACAGCCAAAAGTTACTCCCGAAATGGTCGAAACCCACGGCCTGACACCGGATGAATACGAGAAAATAAAAGAAATCCTCGGACGTGAACCAAACTTTACCGAACTCGGTATTTTCTCGGTTATGTGGTCCGAGCATTGTTCATATAAGAATTCAATCGTTCAGCTGAAAACTCTCCCCCGTGAAGGTGAAAATCTGCTCGCCGGAGCCGGTGAAGAAAACGCCGGTGCAATAGATATCGGCGACGATATGGCGGTAGTTTTCAAAATCGAATCGCATAACCACCCCTCGGCTATTGAACCATATCAGGGTGCCGCTACCGGAGTTGGCGGGATTTTACGGGATATCTTCACAATGGGTGCCCGTCCGATAGCGGCGCTGAATTCGCTTCGTTTTGGATCGCCCGATAATCCTCGTGTGCGTTTTCTCGTTGACGGCGTAGTGCGTGGGATTGGTGACTATGGAAATTCGTTTGGTGTGCCTACGGTTGGCGGTGAAGTTTATTTCGACGACGCCTACACAACTAACCCGCTGATCAACGCAATGGCGGTTGGTCTGGTCAAACATGACCAACTCGCAACTGCGACCGCCGAAGGTGAAGGCAACCCGATTATGATTGTAGGCAATAAAACCGGCCGTGATGGAATTCATGGTGCGACGTTTGCCTCCGAAGAACTTACCGAAGAATCTCAGAAAAAACGACCCTCGGTGCAGATAGGTGATCCGTTTACTGAAAAACTTTTGCTTGAAGCGACGCTTGAAATCATTCAGGAAGATTTGATTGTCGGTATTCAGGATATGGGTGCCGCCGGGTTGACCTGCTCGACTTCTGAGATGTCGGCCAAAGGTGAATGCGGGATGGAGATCAACATTGATCGGGTACCGGTTCGTGAATTGCACATGACACCGTATGAAATTCTTCTTTCGGAATCGCAGGAACGAATGCTTGTCTGTGTGAAAAAAGGAAACGAAGATAAGGTGACGGAAATTTTCACCAAGTGGGGACTCGACTCAGTTCTTATTGGCAAGGTTACCGATGATGGTTTGATGACGGTCAAACTGCACGGCGAAATTGTCGCACAGATCCCATCGGACCCGTTGGTTCTTGGTGGTGGTGCGCCGGTTTATATTCGTGAAACCAAACGTCCCGCCTATTTAGATAAACTTAACAAATTAGATTTGAACGATTACCCGACTGATCTCGATTGGTCGGCAACTTTGCTTAGACTTTTGGGATCACCTAATATCTGTCATAAGGGCTGGGTCTTTG
>JAUVAR010000176.1 GCA_030591625.1 Candidatus Zixiibacteriota bacterium | reverse complement strand
TTGGATACATTTTAGTTGATATGAACCTGACCAAAGAAGCAAAAGATTTGCTTATACCGAATCTTGAGAACGCACGAAAGATTTTTACCGGGGGACATGCTTGGCGTCTTGGTGTTTTTCTCTCAGCATTAGGGCGGTCACATTCAGCATTAGGTGAGTTTAACGAAGCAGACAATTTTTTGATAGAAACTTATGAAATTCTTTTTGAAGATAGAGAGCAACGAAGTAAGCATTATAAAAAAGTGCTAAACGGATTTGTAAATCATTACGATGCTTGGAACAAAGCCAAACCAAATCAGGGATATGCTAAAAAAGCAGCCGAATGGAAAGCAAAACTTGCTCAACTGCAAAAAGAAAACGAATCAACAAACTAGTGATTTTGTTTATACACCAACGATCCTAATATATAAATTAATATAACCAATAAATATTTTTGAAAGCTCGGTGGTGTGTACGCCGAACCTAAAATAACATAACTTATTGAACGGTAACGCATTACAATTGGAGGTGGGGGGAATCGAACCCCCGTCCGAATATGACGCCAGGTCGCCTTCTACGTACGTAGTCGATCTTTAGTTTCTCACCCCAACGGCTGTCGATCGACAAACCACCGCAAGGGCCAGCCTATATTTTTAAACCCGAATTATAGACATCTTCAGGTCGAGTTTCCTTTTGCGACGTTGTATTCCGACCCTGGAAACAAAGGTTCGGGTACAACGGGCACATTCCTAGAACAAACTAGGCAGCCATGGCGTAATTAGATTCACCAATTACTGTTTTGCCCGGATGTTTTACGAGGAACCAGACACCCTCGGTACGCAAACAACCCCTCACCACACCCGTCGAAACCAGGTCACCCCCGAATTTTTCAGGCAGAGCCAGTCAGGCAGATATTGAAAAGAGGTATTACCTCAATTTTCAAAGAACTGTTATCAATATACGTTGTCGGCTATAAATTAGCAATCCAAGCTATTTGGTTTCATTTTATAACACATCTTAAATTATGGTAAATTGCAAAAGACTAAGCTTCACCCATAAAAAAAGGCCCCTCCGGAGAGGGGCCTGTATATTGAAAAAAGCGAGTATGCTTATTTCAGAAGAACAGCCTTCTTGGTGGCAGAGAAAGCGCCAGCTTCTAACTTGTAGAAGTAAACACCTGAAGCCAGTTCAGAAGCGTCCCATTCATAATTGACATAACCAGCGGCGTCAAAACCATCAACGGTTTCGACCAACTGACCTGTGACATTATAGAATGTCAATGTCCATTCGGACGCGGTCGGGAGCTGGAAGCTAATAGTAGCTGTCGGGTTGAACGGGTTAGGATAGTTCTGTTCGAGACCAAAATGCTTAGGTACCAATTTACTTGTTACCGGAGCACCTTCGAATGTAGCCATTTCGATGCTGATGATGTCACCATCAACAGCAAGGAATTCACCACTGAACGAAGCGTTTGGAACAATGCTTGAGACGAGAATATTGGTATTTTCACCGTCAAAGGCAAATTCCATACTCATGACAGTAGCCATAAGAGAAGGAACCTGGTTTCCTGCTACTACTACATAAGCGGCACCCATTTCAGCGTCAACACTGATAGTACCGTTATCTATGGAGTAAGAAGCAACAACCGGGTTGGTCTTCGCGTAAGGAAGAGCGTCACCGATGACTACACGAGTGAGATAAACCAAGTCAGCAACTGACAAGGCCAAGCCATCCATGTTGACATCAGAAGCAGCGATAGAGGCTGCAATACGAAGTTTACCAGCTTCAGTAGTTTCATCACCAAAAGCTGATAAGCCCTTCAGGAAGAAGTTTGTAAAGATAACAACATCGGCAATTTCATAAGCAATACCATTAAGGTTGAGATCGCCTGGATCGTCGATTTCATCTTTACAAATTATACGGATTCCACCATTAACGAAGTGAATAAGTTCCCAAGGCATGTTCTTTTCAGCCATACCTAAAAGGCAGCTATCTTCAGCTGCAATACCAGCGAATGATGGGAAACTAGTACCATCATCAGTAATATAAATACCTGCTGCTACGTCGAAAACTTCTTCAACAACGAAAAGTGTATCACCATAAATACTTGAAATAGTATTGTCACCACAGTCGTACCATACAAAGCGGATAGGTGCGTACTGACATTCGAGATTAAAGTCACTCGAAAGCAAGAAGCGCAACTGTGCCAATTGGTTGGACGTACCTGGGGTATTAGTATAACAACCATCAAAGAGTGTACCATCGTTAGATTCGGCCATTGCAACGATTCTGACTACACCACTTGGGCATCCGCCAGTACAATTGCCATTAGGACCGTAACGATACTGGAAGTATTCCCAGCCACATGCTTCAATGAAAGCACCTGCATCAACACCAAGGAGGGACATGGCACTTGCATCATAATTGATCAAGAAGTCAAAACCACCCATTGGGTAGTTAACATATCCACTGTTAAGCATGCTGATATCAACAATATGTTCCTGACCTTGAATGGCAGGACCATAGTCTTCGATTGTGATCTGGAAAGGAACTACTTGAACTTCGAAAGAACAAGTATCTGCATTCGATTCGCTTGGATCACATACAACAAAATTATCAGTTACTGCTATTGAAAGGGTAAAGGTACCGGTATAAGCAGAAGTATAATCTGTTACCCATGAGATTGCGCCTGTGGCGGCGTCAACCATAGGAATACCTGGGCCATCAAAACCAGCAATAGAGTAAGCCAGATTTGTGCCATCAGCATCAGTACCGACTACTGCAGCTGTTAGGGTATCACCCCAACCGATCATCTGGTTATCTGGGCAAGTGATTTCTGGTACATTGTTAAGAACTGTAATTACAAAAGAAGTTTCATCTTCTCCGTTACAGCCGTCAACAACTTTAACCGTTACAGGATTGTTACAAACAGCATCCATAGGTACTGACCATTGGATCAAACCAGATGCGTTAATTGTAAGTCCTAAAGGACCAGAAACTACATCATAGGTGAGCGCTTCACAACCGCCAGCCAAGTCAGCATCGGTAGCTGAGGCTGAAGCTGAGAAAACTGCTCCGAGAGCTACTGAGCCGTCGGCTACCGGGTTCATCACAGGGTCTTGATTGGCCACGTGAACATAACCGGAAGTGACTGCTAAAGCAACTAATTGAGCACCGTCGTCAACGTACTGAGTCGTAATAATGCCAACTGGGTTGGGATATTCGAATTCAAGTACGTTATCGATAGCGATTTGACCATCGCAATCGTCGGAGACGGAATACTCAAGCGCCCCCACTAAATTTGCGCCAGCTGCAAGGCTGCCGCCTGATAGATTCATAGCAGTAATACGAATTGTGTCCGGAGAAGCACCATCAACACCATTCATGTCGATGACAAAATCCGGTAACGCTGCAGTGAAACCAGCATCTAAAACGATACCAGTAACAGTTGCAAATGCGCCTGTTCCACCATTGCTGAGTTCGAGAACGATTTCAACAGCGGCGGCGTTAGAGCTATTATTAATAGTCACTTCGTTGGACTGAGTAGCACAACGTGGAATATTAGATTTCTGCTCTATGACAACAGTGTTCGCTACGGCAAAGGAAGCCGCAAATACTACCATAAAGGAGATCAGTAGCAAAGAATATAACGTTCTTTTATGCATCATTCAATGCTCCTTTATTACAACAAAAATCACCAAAGTTTGGGTTATCATTCGGAGAACTAACCCGAGGCATTTACCTATTTGCAAATCCAAAATTCTTTCGAAATCCAAAATTGCTATCCATCAATATTGATTATCCAGGTATTTATAAAACCTCATAAGTTAAATAAAGAGACCAAGAGGACATCATGTTTCAATGAATGTAAATAGGATGATTTATTTAGACAATAAACGGCAGGGCAGAATTAACTACCAACGGTTTGTCATCTTTAAACTAAACCCGAAAGGTGAGTCTTAATCGTTGTAACGACTTTGAATCAAAGAAGTTACATAAGGTGCGACGGTATCAAAACAGAAGCGTAGTCAACACAACTATTTCCCTAGACGAACCGATTATAATGAATTAATTGCATTTTGTCAAGGAATATCTGTCATTTGGTAAAATCAAACCCAAATTAAACAGCAATTTCAGTCATTTTGTACACCCAATAGAATCTTCCTAAAATTCAAAATCTTGACAAATAATTGAAAATCAACCAAATTCCTGCCTCCTCAAGGAATCACTCAATAGATCTAACTCAAATTACATCGACCATAATTATAATCTCCCAAAGAGATAATCATCAACCAGAATAAGCTACCTACAAATTGCCACTTTGTGACATTATTCACAAGCCATCAATCAGGAATACTACAATATTTAAGGTTTATTATTCAATGTTTTGGAGCATGAGTTTAGAAGACAAAGCAATGCTTAATTTTGCCATACCTGAAAGCCAAAAGGCTCAAAAATTCTCAATCCCTGGCCAATATCGACTCATTATTTGGCCCTGATTCTTCCTAATTGTGACCTGCTATCAACTTGTTCTGAGCTTAATTGTACTCGATTTGACTATATAGGCTGTGGTAAAATCATATATAGCTGACTAAATCAGCGGCATTACTGGCTAAGTCGATGAAATTGCTCAAACTTGCCCCTAAATCTTGCGAGAGCTTGCAAATAGCTGAAATATACACCTTTAGACCTCAGGCCATTCCGACAGAAAATAACCATCTATACGATATCCCTTTATAGTTATGACTTTTCTCCCTGAATTAGCCCAATAATAACAGATTGTGACATATAGATAAAACAAAGACAGGTAGCCAATAATCACTCCTTATATAAGTAGTTATATTATTGACCTGCTTTTTATCAAAAGTGCCCGCAATTCTAATTATTGAAGATTTAATCTGAAATCATGACTCAATTAACATCTCTCCACCAGACAATAAAAATCTAATCATAATTCGGGAGCACGGGAAAAACAATGAAATGCCACCAATAGCTTGCAGGAGCACGGTATCTATTCGGGAGCATGCTCCCCTACTTTTCCCTCCAATTAATAAATATGCTCTTAGCCGAAGTTGCTCAGTTTTGCTACCTGTTCTATTCCTGACAAAAGAGCTTGTGTAGGGAGCTCTTTATAAATAGAGTTTAATCAGATATGAATTTGAAATCAGGAGCAACTATTGATGAAAAAACTGACCCCTCAAAATCCTGACTTTGCCTCCGCGGTCAAAGAGCTCCACTCCTCAGTTGGACTTTGCGCCAATTTGGGAATTGAGCTCAAATTGATCGAACCGGGCAAAATTGTAGCAGTGATGCCGATTGGAGATATAGTTGGTCAGCAGGATGGTTTTGTTCATGCCGGCGGGTTGGCGACAATCGCCGATACTGCTTTGGGCTTGGCAGCTTATTCTTTGATGGCTCCAGATGAAAACTGCCTGTCGTCGAGTATCAACCTGATGTTGATGAGGCCATCGAAGGGTGACTCAGTTCGGGCGGAAGGACGAGTTATCAAAGCTGGCCGTCAGATATACTATTGTGAAGGTGAAGTTTACGCGATTGAGGACGGGAATGAGATTTTAACTCTCAAAATGACCGCAACAATGATAGCCAAGAAGAAATAGTAGTTAGAATATTCAAAATTAACAATTATCTGACCGGGTGCGCATCCTTGCGTGTACTGCCCGAGGGCAGCTCTCCATCCGCAGAGAAGCCCGGTCGTCAGGAACGAAAAGGCTGGTAATCGTTCCGTTCTATATTTTAGCATGTAACGGGGGTGTATGTCAAGTCTAAACTCATAAGTCTGCTAACCAGTAATCAAATAGTTGGTTAGAACGACATAACCCAAAAACAGCCATCAAACTGCTAACCATACATATTTATTAGGACTCATTTGCTCTTATATTTTATGTTTGCGTGATTTGATAATACCCTCGACTCAGGTTTGGTACCTGAACTGTTTAAGTAACAATAATTTGTGATCGGCTATCTATCTTCTTGACAGTTGACCGAAAAAGACTATAATAGTGCTCTGTTTTATGACAGGAATGAACGACCCCTTCGTCTAGTGGCCTAGGACACTGCCCTTTCACGGCGGCGACACGGGTTCGAGTCCCGTAGGGGTCGCCATATT
>JAUVAR010000228.1 GCA_030591625.1 Candidatus Zixiibacteriota bacterium | reverse complement strand
TATGGCATAAAGTTGCCGTTGGCGATGTCAACAGAGACAATATCGCAGATATAGTTTTAGCATATACAGATTATTCCAATGGCTTTCATCTTGTCTTATACGATGGTGCAACTAATTTTACAAAGACTTCAGATACTCTCATCGCAACATTTTCTCCAGGTTCTCATAGATCCTTTGAACGACCAGACATTGCAATTTTGGATTTCAATCAAGATGGATATACTGAGTTGATCGCTTCACACGTAGATATTGATACAACACTAGCCAGAGATTCTGGAAGTGGGACAACATACATATTTCATTCCTTTCCAGATTCATTAGCCTTTGAAATTGATGAACAACTTTTTGATTTTGTTACTCTTCCTGCGGGTGATGGCCTAACCAAAGTCGGAGCCACTAAGGTTGAGTATCTCTTTGTCTGGCCAGTTATACCAACAACGATTACAATCTTCACTTCCCTTCGTTGTATCAAGACAGATGGAACTACCCACAGCATACTCTCGAGGAAAGAAGATAGATATTGCAGTGGAAACCTTGGTAATTGGATAAATGATATATCAAGTTTTGGTTGTATTATCCCGGATTCTGACAGCTACTCCTTAATAAGCCTTTATGCTACTGCTCACCTATGTGTATCAGAAATTGAGGGGGAAATTGTTCAACAAGAACGACACTGGCAGGACATTTCCAAATATGAAGTCAATGCTTCAGGCATAAGCTCCACAAGCTGGACAATTACTGTTCCTCCCGAAAATGATTACCGACTACTCAAATATTTCTTTTTTGACGAATCCAGCCCTGACTATTTTTATACCTTTTGGGAAGATATTTTACAACAACGTTCAGTAACAACTGGTTATGTTGTCTCGCGAATGGAAGTGGCACAAGCTAACATTCGCTTCTGGTATAACAAAACTGTCTTAGGGTATGAAGGTCCGTTCCTTGTTCAAATAGATGGAAACAAAATATCACTCTACACCCTTGATACTTCTACCGACATACCCGACGATAAGCATAATCTGTTACCAACATCACCGTTGTTAGGGAGTCCGTATCCTAATCCGTTTAATCCAACAGTCTCTTTTAGTCTCTACATGGAAGAGCGGGGAGATGCAAAAGTTGAAGTGTTCAACATAGCCGGACAACGTATCGACGTCATATTCTCAGGTGTTGTCTCGGCCGGTGAAACAGTTTTGCATTGGGATGGCAGTAACTACGCATCAGGTATATATCTTATCCGCGCAACGACATCAGAAAGTTCCCAAGCTGTTAAAGCGATGTTATTGAAATAAAATTGGACTAATACAACCGTGCACGCTTGGCAAGGAAGGCGTACAACGCTTTGTCGAAATCAGTCGATGTATCAATTGAATGAAAATCAATATTAGACTGACGACATGCAGAAGAAATACGTTCGGTGAATTTATCAACCTGTAGTTTGTAATCTTTGCGAATCTGGTGTGGCAAAGTAGAAATTTCTTCACCTGTTTCCATATCTTTAAATACTGCTTCACCACCAAAATTTAAATCACGTTCTCGTGGATCTAAAATATGAAAGACGATAACTTCGTGACGATTATATCTGAAATGTTTCAAGCCGGAAATAATTTTATCGGGATCATCCAAAAGGTCAGACATAATAATTACAAGACCACGACGTTTGATTCGTTCAGCCATTTCGTGTAACGCCATAGAAATATCAGTTTTATTCGACGGTGTCTGCGCTGCAATTTCAGAAAGCAACAAGTGCATGTGTCCACTCTTGGAACGAGGTGGAATATAACGTCTCAACTTTTCGTCGAATGTCACCAACCCAACCGCATCACGCTGTTTGAGCATCATATACGAAAGTGCACCGGATAACATACCAGCGTAATCGAGTTTGCTTAGTCGGTCACCCGAACTATAGGCCATCGACGCCGAACAATCGAGAAGTAGATATGCTTTAAGATTTGTTTCTTCTTCGTACTGTTTGATATAGTAACGATCAGTCTTGGCGTAAACTTTCCAATCGATGTTACGAATGTTATCACCCGGCATGTATTGCCTGTGTTCGGCGAACTCAACCGAAAAACCATGATAAGGCGATTTGTGCAAACCGGCGATGAACCCCTCGACAACCATACGTGCCCGCATCTCCATCCCCTTCAATCGGGAGACAGTATCGGGCTGTAAATACTTTCTGTAACCGTGTTGGTTCATCTGTTATCAACCTGATCTACAAATAAATTATTGCTCAACGCCACTTACCCCTTCGGAACAGGAACTGACTCAAGAATTTTTTCGATTACTTCGAGCGAACTGATTCCATCCGCTTCGGCGTTGAACGATGTTACAATCCTATGTCTCAAAACCGGACGAGCCGCAAAGCGAACATCATCGGGTCCCGGAGTTGGACGGCCATCGATAATCGCTCGTGCTTTTGCCGCAAGAATAAGATACTGCGATGCACGAGGCCCGGCACCCCAGTTAACCCAGTTCTTAATAAAGTCGGGCGCATCGGTTTCATTTGGACGAGTCGAGCGCACTAAACGGACCGCATACTCTACAAGATGATCCGATACTGGTACTCGTCGGACTAATCTCTGAATTGTAACAATTTGTTCCGCTGACAGGACTTTGTTCAGTTCATACGATGGGATCGCGGTGGTAGTTTTTACAATTTCGCGTTCTTCGGACTCGCTCGGGTAATCAACATAGACATTAAACATAAACCTATCGAGTTGTGCCTCGGGCAAAGGATAAGTCCCTTCCTGCTCGATTGGGTTTTGTGTTGCCAGCACAAAGAAAGGCTCATCAAGTTTGAATGTATCGCCGGAAACTGTAACTTCATGTTCCTGCATAGCCTGAAGCAGGGCAGCCTGAGTCTTTGGTGGGGTACGGTTTATTTCGTCGGCGAGAACTATATTTGCAAAGACAGGTCCTTTGACAAATTTGAACTGACGTTTCCCTGTGGTGTGATCTTCTTCGATAATCTCAGTACCGGTAATGTCTGATGGCATCAGATCGGGCGTAAATTGAATACGATTGAACTTCAGATCAATCACACGAGCTAAAGTTGAAATCAATAGTGTTTTTGCCAAGCCCGGTACACCAACCAAAAGGCAGTGCCCAGACGAGAATAGCGTGATAAGAAGCTGATCAACCACTTTATCCTGTCCGATTATCACCTTGCTTACTTCAGATTTGATCTGACTGTAGGCTGTGTGTAATTGTTCGACTGCACTGAGATCAGACTCAGGTATAATTGATGTCATCTATATTCCTCCGGGAATTCAGTATCTGCATAAGGACCTAATATGCCTCTTTCTACCCTTTTTCGGATCGAAAGTTTCCGTCTATCTTATTGATTATAAGGAAATTAACTAATTCGATCCAGTTCATTATTTTCATCTTTTTAACATACACTAAATAAAGAAAGCCGGAGAGTACAAACTCACTTGTCATCTCCGACTTATAACTTAATATATACTAACAAGTTAGGCCACCAAGTCGCAAGCGCTAACTTGAGCCATTTAGTCTAAGTAATAGAACTACAACAACTTATAAAGTTGCAAGCTCTGTGGATAAACCACAAAGGACAACCTACTACTCAATAGACTAACTCACTACATTACAGCAGGTTACGTGTTTGTCCACATTTTAAGCAGCTTATCAACAGAGAGCTATAAAGTGTGGAAATTTAAAATCCACCTTGATCCTTGGCCGATACAGTCTTCGGGGCACCTTTTTTATCATTCATGAACCCCAGGCTTGGTTTTTCATCTTTCATGTTACAAGCTCCAGAAAATATTGCTCCCTGCTCAATAACCAGCGATTTAGTCTGCAAATCACCGTTCATTTCGCACTTTGCCTGCAATTCAATCTTTTCGCTAGTGTTAATGTTTCCATTCATCCGACCGGCTACTATTGCAGTTTTTCCTTCGATGTCAGCATCAACAACACCTGTTGTGCCTATTGTCACACAGTCCGAGCAGATGATCTTTCCTTTGACCGAGCCATCGATTCTAAGGGCGCCCTTAATATCAAGAGTTCCGGTGATGACGGTGTCCTTACCGATTATTGTGTTCATGTGTCGGTCAACCTCATTATTATTGGTTTTCTTCATACAAGTTTTCCAACGGGTCTGAAGGTTTATCGTTAATTCTAATTTCGTAATGAAGATGTGGTGCGCTTGATTTGCCGGAATTTCCAGAGAGAGCTATTCGCCCTCCAACCGGAACCGACTCACCCTGATGCACCAACACCTGGTCGTTATGACCATAAATACTTGTAACAGAATCGGAATGCCTTATCACCAGCATGTGTCCATAGGCAGAATCGAATCCTACAAATTCTACAATACCTGACCCGGTAGCAAGCACCGGTGTACCAACCCGGCAGGCGATGTCAATACCCGGATGGTAATAATTAACCATGTCAGCCTCAAATTCCTGAGTAACAAAGCCCTGCACAGGCATACCTTCGGGGGTAGTGTAGTCGGTCTCCGACGAACGAGTTACATACGCACCCTGTATAGGAAGAGTCATTTTGGCAAACAGTGTAGAATCGGTTGGTATCTCGGAAAATTCATAATCAATTCCGGCCATCGCCGCCAAACGAGTAACAACTTCACGAGTCTGTTTTAAATTCTGTT
>JAUVAR010000135.1 GCA_030591625.1 Candidatus Zixiibacteriota bacterium | reverse complement strand
GCTGAGTCATCTTTCATCATTGCTCGTGGGAAACGGTGATATTTGCGGTCACCTTGCTGTGCAAGTCGGTCGATTTGCACTCCACCTGGATAGCCGAGCCCCATCAGTTTTGCAACTTTATCGAACGCTTCACCGGCAGCATCATCACGGGTACGGGCGATAATTTTGTAGTCACCAAATCTTTGTACTTCGACCAACATAGTATGTCCACCCGAGACGATCAAAGTCAAGTGATGTGAGTCAAGTTCGCGATGTTCCAAAATGTTGGCCGCGAGGTGACCTTCAAGATGATTGACCGGCACAAATGGTTTACCCGACGCAAAGGCAAGACCTTTGGCAAACGACAGTCCAACCAGCAATGGTCCGATCAGTCCGGGGCCGATTGTTGCTGCGATCAGTTCTATGTCGTTAAACGTTACGCCTGCTTTGGAGAGAGCTTCGTTATAAACGGGAATAATTGTTTTGATATGTTCACGGCTGGCAACTTCGGGTACCACGCCACCAAATTTGACGTGCGCCGATTGAGTCAGAATTACGTTCGAGAGGATTTCTTCACCGGCACGAACGACCGCAACCGATGTTTCATCGCACGATGATTCAATTCCTAATGTCAGCATTGTATGTTTCTATTCTGGCTGAGTCAGCGTCAGATTCTTTAACTTTGAATCCGGAGGGACAATCGATTTTGATCAAAGTGAAGCCGTTTTCGGAAATTGTGTTGTAATCGACCGACGCCGAAAGGGCCGTTCGATTAAGGAGATCTATATCGGCGGGTGGTCCGGTAATTTCAATTGTAATATATTTTGGGTTTGTGGATGATTGAAGACTTGGAGGGGCATTGAAAATTACAATTGGAATATTTTTATAGACGCGTGTTTTTATCGGGACAACATCAATTTGAATAGTGACTGAATCTGGAACTATTCTAAAGCCGTAACCGACTGGAACAGATAAAGGTAATTTTAAAGTAACATTACTCCGAAGAGATTCAAGTTTCAGTTTCTCGGTAAAGAGAGCAGTTATTTTTTCAAGTTTCGAATAGGGGCCGGAGAGTTCAACCGATTCTGGTTTGATAACTGAAAGACGACTAATGGCAAAACCATCGTCGGCGGTAGCGTCAATATCCGGGAAGGCGGGTATGTTTTTGTAGGAGCGTTTGTCTATGATAAGTTCTACCTGGCGAGGGAATATAATTTCTTCAAGTGTAATATCGGTTGGAAGTCCGGCCAGAGTTGCATTGAAACTGGTGATTTCCATTTCGTGGGTGCCGATTCCAAATTGGGTGGCGAGAAGGCGGATGCCTCGTCCGCGCCATTGATGTCGGAGTAATTTTTTGCCGGTGGCGGAAACTTCAACTTCAATAGAATCGATCGGTTGTCTAACCAGAGTAAGTGAGTCCATCAGGTCGATAGCGGTCACCGGTAGTTTAATTTCATGGACATAGCTTTTTTCGGTAGCGACATGCAACCATACAAAGCAACCCATAATCAGGGCGATAATTTTGAGCCAGAAATTTTTTAATAAACCAACCATCGGAGGTCCTGTGTTATTTATCTTTCGTGAAACCTGAATCTTTGTCAGGTTCAGTTTTACTATTATAAGAATATTACGTTCGCAGGCCGATTCAAACAACCTAAATTGTGAGAGACTTTGGTATTAGTCGATTCTTTCGGGGTTATTCCAAAGGAAACGGGTAAGTCCCCTATCTGTGCCGATCCAAATATAGTCACCATCAATCCAGAGAGCGTAAATATTGTCGGATGCAAGACCGTCATCAAAGGTGAACTCACGAGCAAACCTATTTTCGGCTTTTAAGAAAATTACTATCAAACCCCGATCTGAGGCGACCGCTGCAATTAGCTCATTTGCTACTATAGTATGCCCATAGATAACTCTTGAAAGATCATCAAAGGAATCTATTTCGCCCTTTTTCTGGTCGAACCGAATCAAATCGTGATCGGACACAAACCATATATTATCTCCCTCAAGTTCGATATCAAATTGAGCTCCAAAAAGGATATTGCCGGTTTTGTCAAACTTTTGCATCCGATTATTGCTCAAATTCAGCCTGTAAGCTCCGTCGATTGAAGCTATCCAAAGATATGAACCATCACATTCAAGGTCGTAAATTGTTTGATTATTAAATTGTCCGGGATAGAGAGTTTGGACCGAATCATTGGAGAGAGTCAGAAGATTCAAACCTCCCACGGTACCAATAAAGAGCGAGTCTCCAATTGCTGCAAGCGACATGATTCCATTGTCGGCAAGACCTCTCCGCCTGGAATATCGTTCTATTGACATAAAATCTGATTCGCCTGAAATCAAATAGAGGCCATCTTCGGTTCCAATCGCTATATTCTCTCCGATAGATTCAATCGAGTAGACATCAGATGCGGGAAATTGACTATTGGTGCCACTCTCAAGATATTCAAAACTATTGTTTTCTAAATTAAAACCACTCAAGCCGGTACGATATGAAATACCTACCCGACCACCAACCCAAAGGTTTGAGCCATCAAAGTGAATTGCACGAATATCCTGTTGTATAAGGCCGTAAGGCAATTGTTCCAACTGTCGGGCCGAACTTCCGGCTATCGCTGCTCCAAACCCCCAACTGCCAAGCCAAAGATTACCTGCTTCATCGTCGAGCATTTCGGTAATAGCGTAAGAGCGGTTGTGCCTGTCAGTAATTTTTGATTGATCGACAAAATTGAGTTGGACCGACGGTAGCAGGTCAATCGGTACCTCAATGCGATGTCCAATTTTTTCAATTTGCGACATCTCGGCTCCGGGATACCAGCTTGAGAAAAACCAATCGTACTCTTTTAAGTCATCGCTGGTGCGAACATACAAATACTCATCAAACTTATCGACCCAGGCACGTTCAATGTCTGTGTCATCAATGCCGTCACAACCTGTCATGGGCATATCCCATTCCTGTTGTAGTTTGTTGTATCTTATCAAACCACCTGTAGTTGTGAAGTAAACATATTCTATCGAATTGGAAACAGATCTGATATAATTAAAATTTGTCCAGGTAATTGCCTGGTTTCTGAGTCTGATTGCATCTGATGATGGATATAGGAACAAAAGTGATATTATTGACAGGCAGGCTGTGCGTAGAACACTTTTCAACGTTTACTCTCTAAATAATCAATAGTTGTTGCTACAAGCAGGGCAGTGCCAAACTTGATAGCGTTTTCATCGACCATGAATTGTGGTGAATGCCATGGCTTGTCCGCTTTTAATTTGCGGTTCATAACTCCGAGCCTGAACATAGCACCTTTAACCTTCTGAAGGTAACATGCAAAATCTTCACCACCAAGTGTTTGATTACATGGCGCGATTTTGTTTTGTCCAAATAGATGAGCATAATTCTTCTCGATCAATCTGTTTACCGAAGCATTATTTTTCAAAACCGGATAATCGGCAATCCGGTTCAACTCAAATTTGGCACCTCGTGCTTTGCAAATTCCGGCTACAGTTCGTCTTATCAGGCCGGGTATTTTCTTATACATATCAGATGACAAAGTGCGGGCAGTTCCTTTGAGATAAACTGCTTCAGGAATGACATTTCTTGCATTTCCGCCAGAAATCTGGCCAAATGTAATCACAACCGGAGATGCGGGATCGATTTCACGAGCGGTGATTTTTTGAATAGAATCGATAACTTCGGCGGCGGTGACAATAGGATCGACCGCTTTGTGAGGTCTGGCCGCATGACCGCCAATCCCTTTGATAACAAGATCAAAATCAAAAACCGAGGCCATGGTTATTCCGTCACGGGTGGAAATTTTGCCGGTTGGGAGTTCGGGATCAACATGCAAACCCAAAAGTATATCAACTCCCTCAATGGCACCGTTTTCTATCATCGGTCGAGCACCGCCGGGCGGGCATTCTTCGGCTGGTTGAAAGATAAATCGTATTTTTCCTCTCAGCTCTTTTTTCATTTTTGCAAGAATAGCTGCAGTGCCGAGCACTGTAGCCATGTGAACATCATGTCCGCAGGCGTGCATTCGCCCTTTGGTTTTTGATGCATACTTTACGCCTGTGCATTCGGTAATCGGGAGCGCATCGATATCTGTGCGGATAGCTACAATTGGACCCGGTTTGCCGGTTTCTATTTGGGCCAGGATTCCGGTTGAAGTTTTGAGAGGAAGAAGTTTTAGGCCGAATTTCTTAATATGAGTTTGCAGGAATTTTGTTGTTTTGAATTCTTCGAACGCAAGTTCGGGGTATTGGTGGAAATGTCTGCGCCATTCGATCTGTTTCGATAGAAGACGTTCTGCTGCTTCTATGAAATCGCCCTTTTTCGTTGTCAGATGGTCGGAAGCCATAGTATCGGACCAGCGTTACAAATTACATCAGTCGCGCTGTTTTTTCTCCAATGATCTTTTGTATTTATTTGATTGTACGTGTGCAATACGCATCGGTTCGGGGAACCTGTAGTCGGTAAGGTTGCTCAAAATGAATTTGATCGCATAGTCGATATCACACTTGTGGCCGGGAGAAACAAACATCGGTTTTGTACCGTCTTTACTTCTGAGGGCGTAACCAGCTTTTTCATTTTCGATATAGAGCGGCTGAGTCTCACCTCTTTCCATATCAAGAGGATCGTACTCACCTGCTAACAATTTACGGGCGCATCCGATTGTTGGTTTATCAAAAGTAACACCAACATGGCAGGCCATACCGCATTGTCGGGGGTGTGCGATTCCATGACCACCTACCAGTATAAGATCGGGGTCTGCATCCAACAGGTGCATTGATTCTATGATCGCTCGTCCTTCCCTGAAAAAGAAAAGGGATGGGTCGAACGGGAAAATCGCTTCACAATTTGCGAAGCTTTTATTTATAACCTTAAGATCTGGATATGTCATTGAGATCGCCGCACAATAAATATATCGTCCACCAAAACCATGAGCTGTGTTAACAGAAACGATAGTTTCAGGATCTTTAGTTATAGGACTGATAATAATTTTTTCTCTGACAATATCACGAATGGCGTATGCATCTCGTTTGTCATCTGGCCATGGATGTTGATTGATAATTTCCAAAAAATCTTTCCTTTGTGCTCGCCTTAGATAGACCTTCAAAGCTTGATAAAGTGGCAGGGCGGTGAACCAATCCTCTTTGTTTTATAGCTCCATCTTGTCAATCGATGTAACTAAATGTAATCGTATGCGTTTGTCAACAACGAGATAGTTAATATGAGACAATAATGAACAAACTGTTTCGTTTGACTGACAGTTTTCGTCAGTAGAGAGAATGCTGGATTATTGGCAACATATCAGGTAAATTGCCTTAACGTAGAACAATAATCCTTTAAAAGACATATAGTTGCATGGAAAAACAGACTACCAGGAATTTGCACAAAGCGGCAATTTTATTGTCACGACAATCATTGCGATCGTGTGGAGATACCGCATGGATTGAAAAATCTGTTGAGGCTGTCGAGTGGGCTGTATGTCAGAATCTGACAGTATGCGGATCAATGGGGATGATCACATGGGAGTTAATAACCGCCCTTAGTATAATGTCGGACTGTCGTTGTTTGATATATGTTCCTTCTATCGATAAGGAAGATTTTAGCAGGAGCTGTACCTGGTTAGCGAAACAGTTTGAATTGAATGAGGAAAGGTGTGAATATCATTCTGTAAATGGTTTGTGTGTAGATAAAGCAGAAATAAATAAACTCAGAGATGAACAAATAATCTGTGATGCGGATATCATTTTGCCGGTTTCTATTCGTCCGAGTGGCAGGCTTGAGAAATTGCTTGAGGGTCATGCGGAAAAAATTGATCGACGTTTTCAGGTCGATTATGATGAATCTTCCAAGCGCATTGCTTATCGTGTTGATCCGAGCACACTTCACAATGATCTCGAAGAATTAAACCAGAGATATCTTATTCATTGGACCCGGGCAACCAACGATGCATGGCCATCCGAGAATAAGATAGACTTCTATCGGGACCTGATAGAGTCGGATGCATGGCCCAGGTCTGCGTTTGAAACTCTCAGGCGTATTATGTCGGATAGAATTATTCATGCGTCTGACAGGCATATGCCTCAAAAGGAAAAGACTGTTTCATTTACAGCTCTCTCTATCAAAGAAGTAATCCCTCTGATGCGTTATCGTGCAAGATACCGCCAGATGTCGTTTGAACCGTACGGAATTGGGATTGAACGAGAGGAAGCAAAACGTATCGGAATAAAACCGGTAGAATATTATAATGCTGAAAAAAATTCAAAGCCTCCCGGTATACCGGCTTGGTTGACACAGTCGGAGGGAATGAAAGGGGATTGGAAAGCGGAGGATGAATATCGTTGTCGTGGTAGTATCAATTTAGATGATATCTCCGCTGACAAAATTTGTCTCTTCTGCAGATTCGAGTCAGAAGCACAAATACTCAGAGAACAATTTGATTATAATGTCTATGCTATCTGTCGAGAATGAATCAATTAAGTCTATTACTTAAGCAACAGCATTTTGCGGGTTGAATTCATTTTGCCGATATCAACACGATAGAAAAGCAATCCACTTGCGACTTCAGAACCGCTGTAATTCAATTTAACAAGACCGGGTCCATCGGTTCCTGTTTGTCTATGTACAATTTGTCCCAGCAGATTATAGATTGTGAGAACGTATTTTGATTTGAATGGCATATCAAATGATATTTGAGTATTTGGATTGAATGGGTTTGGATAATTTTGATGAAGCACAAAACTTTCGGGGAGTGGTGCATCAGTTTTATCGTTCACATCTACAGGAATATTAGTAGCGTTGGCAGCAGCCTGTTGAATTTCAGAAAAATTGTTTCCGGCTAAAATAGCAAAGGAAACAGTATCGAAGCCACCACTGGCAATAGTCATCGGACCGGCGGACATTACCTGAACTAAATCATTGGGAGAGGTCCGATAGGTATCGTTAGTAGCGAAACCATTTACCAGGGCAAGATATTTTTCATCCGTTGAGAAACCGTTGCCACCATCAATTGCAATACCGCCAATGTTTACGTCAACCCCGGTCATTGCAGTTGCTAAAGTTCCCTCGAGAAGTTTTATGCCTCGGTAATCTCTGGGGGTACCACCTGCGTCATAGGCTGTCCATTGGAAACTATCGAGAGTTTCATACG
>JAUVAR010000067.1 GCA_030591625.1 Candidatus Zixiibacteriota bacterium | reverse complement strand
TTGTCTGCTGGATTGCTATGCCCAAACAAG
This sequence comes from Candidatus Zixiibacteriota bacterium, assembly GCA_030591625.1. Lineage (GTDB taxonomy): Bacteria > Zixibacteria > MSB-5A5 > GN15 > FEB-12. The sequence continues at coordinate 10,359 of JAUVAR010000067.1, read as the reverse complement.
AGGGTCAACTTACCGAAGATTTCCAGGTCCGTGAGTATTCATCATGGCATAAATATCTTCCCGGCCTGATTTTGATCGCTATCGGTTCATTACTTTTGGTCCGTGAATATTGGCACTGGTTTGATTTTGGACTGATCTGGCCTATGCTCCTGATAATGGCTGGAGCGGCCCTTGTCTTTATGAAAGGGACCGACACCTCCAACGGCACCAACGAAGTGCATAATGGTGAGAATTTTAACAGCAATCAGAACGGAGAGACCCTATGACTCCCGCAAAATTTAGATGGGGCTTACTGCTGATAATGGTTGGCACCCTGCTCCTTTTGGACAATTTAGAAATTGTTGATTCTAATTTCCATTGGAGTTTGGTTGTTTTCTTTCCGTTTGTTTTGATAGCGATTGGTATTGAAAAGATTTTTACTGGTTCTAAACTTCAGTTTATTTCATATCTGAGTTCGCTTGCTTTGGTTGGCGGAGTTATTTTTCTGGCCCTGGAGGGGAATTCTGCTCCTAACCGATATGACTTTTTTCATGAAACTGAATATGTCGAAGAGTTTGACCCGAATATTCAAAAAATCTCGGCCGTTATAAATCTTTATGAAGATGACCTGACTATCCGCGATGCGACCGAAGATATTGTCTTTGGCCGGTTCCGCGAATTTACTGGTAAACCTGATATCAGCTATGCGATCGACAACGGTCATGCTACTATTGAATTCGAAAAGAAATCAAGTCGAGGTTTTGGTGGATTTATTCAAATCAATACAGATAACCCGGATGATTGGAAAGTTTCATTTTGTGAAGAAATCCCGCTCTACCTGCAATGTTTTGGTGAGGACTCTCATATTCATCTGAATCTATCGACTACGCCACTTCGTGATCTGCTGCTTGATGTTGACGGTGCCGAAATATATATCAAAATTGGTGATCTCCTCCCACAGGTTAAGCTCTCAATCAAAGGCAATGATTCCAAGCTCAGACTTAGAATCCCTCGTGATGCCGGTATCATCATTGATGGGGATGAGCATGAAAATCTATTGGAACGAATCGGTCTTTCGCGTCGTGAGGATGGGCGTTTTGTAAATGCCGGTTATGATACTTTGCTAAACAAAGTTGAGGTAGATCTTGACGACCGCTTCAGGTCTTTATCGATAGATTTCTATTAAACCTGAAAATAGTATAAATGTATAAGGCTGGTTCTCATGCGATGATGAACCAGCTTTTTCATTTATAAATTATAGATTCTGTAAGTAGAATTATTTCGGTTGCAACCGGCGCATCACTTTGATAACTTCCAAATTATGAATGTAAGTAACTTCAATCTGACAAAGTACCGAGATAGAATTGTGGCAATAGATGGCCCTGCTGGATCGGGTAAATCAACGACTGCTCGAATGGTCGCCGCCAAGCTTAACTATAGCTTCTTAGATACCGGTGCGATGTACCGCGCTGTGACTCATTTTGCTCTAACAAATTCTATCGACCCCTCCGATGGCAATGCCCTTGCTCTGATTTCTGAAAAATTGGATATCAGATTTGAAACTGACGAAGAGATCAACCGTGTCTTCATAGGTGATGAAGAAATCACCGAACAGATTCGCACTCCCGAAGTAACCAAAACTGTTTCGGAAATCTCGGCGCATCTGGGGGTACGACAGGCGATGGTTGTCAAACAGCAAAAAATCGGCAAGAATGGATCGGTTGTTGCCGAAGGCCGTGACACAACGACAGTTGTCTTCCCCGACGCAGACGTAAAAATATTCTTGAATGCCTCAGTAAAGCAACGAGCTCAACGTCGCCTCATCGAACTTGCCAAAGCAGGTGTATCAACATCAATTGAAGAACAGATTGCAGATCTCGAACGACGCGATGAGTATGATTCCGGTCGCAAACACTCCCCGCTAAAAAAGGCAAAAGATGCCTATGTCATCGATACGAGTGAATGTACTATTGAAGAACAAGTCGAACGTGTCTTAACTATTTTCAAGTCAGTATTCTCATGACTCCCGGAGTGATTTACAGACTTGGCTGGTGGACTACCGCTTCATTCACGAGGGTCCTTCTAAGAATAAAGATCTATGGGATAGAAAATATTCCGAAGACAGGATCGTTTATGATGGCTTCTAACCATATTGGAGCTTTAGACCCGCCTATCGTAGGCACCTGGACCCGGCGAACAGTTTGGTTTCTGGCCAAAGAAGAGCTATTTTCCAACCCAATCGGTGGTTTTATTATGCGAGGCCTTCCCTCCCTTCCTCTGAAGCGAGGGGTATTTGATCGTGAAGCTGTCGATGTTGCTGAAAAAAAATTAGCGATAGGTGACGCTTTGGTGATTTTCCCTGAAGGAACAAGGTCAAAAACTAAGGAATTCCTAAAGCCAAAACGGGGTATCGGGATGCTTGCGTTGCGCTACGGCGGTCCGATTATACCTTGCTATATCCATGGCTCCAATAGACTTATGGACTGCTTTCTCGGCCGGGCAAAAATGTCGGTAACCTACGGAAAGCCGATTGAACCTTCTGAATACATGGACCTCCCACCAGGCAAAGAGAGCTTCGAGAAAATTGCCCAAATGGCGATGGAGCGAATCGGCGAACTGCGCGATGCTTTCAAAAGCTTAAGTAATTAGCCAAAACAGTCGAAACTTCATATAAATCAAAGGTTTGCCGAAAAAAACACTTGGCAAATCTGAGATTTTCTTTATAATGGTGGGCTCGTTCTGCTAAAAGGAGCAGAAGCGAGCTATCCTGTAGAATCCCCAAAGGGGAAAATTCCAAACTGCAGGATTTTATGGAGGTTTAATTACCAATCATGGCAGATGCCAAAGAAACTAAGCAAACGACCGGAGCAGCTACGTCTAAACGTAAAGCAAGCACCGGCAAGAAGACCCAAAAGGTCAAAACAAAAATCACCAAGTCCGACGCTAAAGTAGTCGAGACAACTGTTGTTAAAAAAGTTGATACACAACAGGCAATGGTGATGACTGCTCGTCGGGAGCGCGTCGCTGGTAAAGCACGTACCCGTCAGTCAGCAGGACCAGTCGCACAGCCTATCGAAGAAGTCAAAGCGGTAAAAATTACCGATGTCTCCGGTGTGGTTTATGACAAGTCCGATTATGATGCAATGGTCGCGATGTATGACGCAACGATCAAAGACATCAAAGAAGGGGAAATTGTCAAAGGACAAATCCTCGGTGTAACACTCGATGACGTTATCGTTGATGTTGGATTTAAATCCGAAGGGATTATTCCAATTTCAGAATTCACTCATCCGGTTAATATAACCGTAGGTGATGCGATTGATGTCTTCTTAGAGCAGATTGAAGACTCCAACGGCCAGCTGGTGCTCTCGAAGCAGAAAGCTGACTTCATGCGCGTATGGGATAAAATCCGCGAAGTGCATGATGCAGGAGAAACTATCGAAGGTCGCGTTGCACGCAGAATCAAGGGCGGAGTCGTGGTCGATATACTCGGCGTCGATGCCTTCCTCCCGGGCTCTCAGATTTCTCTGAGACAGGTTCCGGATTTTGATGCTCTTATTGGTGGCATGATGGCTGTCAAGATCATCAAGCTAAATAAGAATCGCCGCAACATTGTTGTCTCCCGCCGGGTTGTGCTCGAAGAAGAGCGCGAACAACTACGCGGAAAGCTGCTTGAAGAGATCGAAGTATCTCAGGTCAGGCAGGGCACAGTCAAGAATATCACAGACTTCGGTGTCTTCATCGATATGGGCGGTGTTGACGGTCTTCTGCATATCACTGATATGTCATGGGGCCGGATTCGTCATCCATCCGAAATGGTCTCGCTTGGCGAGAAAATCGATGTCAAGATTCTCGACTTCGACGACAAAACCTCCCGGATATCTTTGGGTCTAAAACAAATGACTCCGTATCCATGGGAAAATATCGAAGAGAAATTCCCTATCGGTAAGAAAGTTACCGGTCGGGTCGTATCAATTACCGATTACGGCTCATTTGTCGAATTGGAAAAAGGTATCGAAGGACTTATTCATATTTCTGAAATGTCCTGGACCCAGCATATCAAGCATCCATCGAAGATCATGAACGTAAATGATCAGGTCGATGCAATCGTTCTCTCCGTTGATAAAGAGAACGAAAAGATATCGCTTGGTATCAAGCAAATGGAACCGGATCCATGGCTGACCATAGAAATCCGCTACCCGCTCGAAAAGGTTGTAACCGGTAAGGTTCGCAATTTGACGGCATTCGGTGCCTTTGTTGAACTTGAAGAAGGTATCGACGGTCTTGTGCATATCTCTGATATGTCATGGACTCGCCGGATACATCATCCATCCGAAGTAATGAAGAAGGGTGACTCGGTTGATATCAAGGTGATCAAAATTGATCATGATAATCGCCGCATTTCTTTAGGTTACAAACAGTTGTCTGAAGACCCATGGCCCGAGTTGGCTGAAAAGCTTGCTATCGGAACCGAAAGTCTCGGAACGATTGTTAAAGTAATGGACCGCGGTGTGGTTGTTGATCTTGGTGATCAGGTGGAAGGATTTGTTCCAACCAGCCAGCTCGCCGATAAAGAGATGACCGACCCAACGGGTGCCTTCAAAGAAGGTGAAGAAATCCCTCTGCAGGTTATAGAGTTCGATCGCGCTCAGCACAAAGTTGTGTTGTCGGCTATCGCTTATTTCCGTAAGAGAGAGCAAAGTGAATTCGACGAGTATCTATCGAAACATGTCAGCGATACCGGTGGCACAATCGGTGAGGCAATGCCCGAAGAAATGAAGGCAGAAACTCCGGCACCTGAAGCTCCTGCAGAAGCACCTGTTGAAGCAGAAGCTAAAGCTGAGCCGGCCGAAGCAACCGTTGAAACAGAGGCTGCCCCGGAAGCAGAAGCTGCTCCTGCAGCCGATGCCGAAGCTGAAACCCTTGCGGCTCCGGAAGCTACCGACGAAGCTTCATCTGATAACGACGAGGCAAAGAGCGAATAACTCTTTTCCTTTTTAGTTTAGCATACTATAGCGGCGACTGTTTAACAGTCGTCGCTTTTTTTTGGATAGAATTTATAAGATAATTATAGCAAGCGTTTGCTTACATCTCAGAACATGATGCACCGCTTGAGAAGCAGGCATAGCAACGATGATGTTTGAGCATGACACGCGGTTTCATCGCTTCGCGCAAAGTTGATCCAAGATCGTAATCTTCGTCATCGTCAACAAGCGTACAGGCATAGATAGACAGACGGCCATTCTTCTTTAACACCATCTTGGAAAAGTCACACATAAATTCCGAACGACTATTTTCATCTTTGTATGTAGTCATACAATTCTCTGTAATAGCCGGTGTTGCAACTTCTGTCTCGGGTTGATGTAACTCCGGGAAGGCGATGATTTTTGTTTTCGATGGAATCCCAAACTCATCAAATACTTTACGATATTGTGCATCTGTATCATCTGGTTCATCGATACGTTTCTGTCGGGCAATAGATACTGTAAAACCTAACTCATGCAGACGTGCTAATGTCTTCAATGCCATCTTGAAACTACCCTGTCCTCGAACATCATCGTGACGTTTCGCATCCGGGTAGTCGATACTAATCCTAAAACTAAGATCGTTACCTTTTTGGGCAAGTGCAGTTATTTTGTCCCAAACTTTTCTGATAGGTGCGGTGCCGTTAGTCAGGATAAGACATTGCTTTTTCTCTAATGCATACGAAAGTATATCAACAAATTCAGGATTAACAAACGGCTCTCCACCTGTAAACGAAAACTTTTCAACACCAAGTTCAAGAGCTTCATCAATTAATGGTTTGGCATCATCAAGTGTTAATGGTTCAATTCGATGATTTTTTGGACCCGATCCTTCAAGACAAAACCAACAACCCAAATTACAATCTGTTCCGGTGTGAAACCATAACTCGGTAAGACGAGATGGTTGTATATACCCACGGGGGTCCCCGTTCTTGGTTGTTTGCCAACTTTTGCTGTCAATGTGATAAAATGGCGAGATCGTGTTTTTCATTAAAACCGTTAATCCTTATCAAAACGATTGTTTTGAAATGACTGTATAAATTATTTACGTTACATAATGCTCGAGGGACTTTCTTAATAATATTAACTATTTAACGTGCATCACGTATAATAACACCAACAATTGTCGCAAAGTTCAGTTAAGTTTCACTACCATGCAACCTCTCTCTGAGCATTTATGGTCGATCAAAACATTGCCGGAAATATCAAATTTAGTCAGGCTACTGTCAACGACTTGCCGCTCCTGAGCGAACTGCTTCAAGCCAACTCACTGCCCGATGATGACCTCATCGTTATATTCGGCTGCTTGACTCTTGCCCGGCTGAACTCAGAACTGATTGGCTTTGGCGGTCTTGAGCAGACTGGCCGCTTTGGGTTACTCCGCTCGCTCGTAACGTCTGAGGAATTTCGAGGTTGTGGATATGGCAGGGCTATAGTTGCTCACTTGATAGAACAGGGGAGAGAAAAGCACATCGAGAGTATTTATCTACTAACCTTTTCCGCCGAGAGTTTCTTTGCGAGACTTGGGTTTGCAGTAGTTGATCGTAGCGTCGCTCCTGAATCTATACATAATACATCCGAATTCAAATTCCTTTGTCCCGATAGTGCTGTCTGCATGTGCTTGATGCTACGATAATTGCTATCCCCTCCAGATTATATTAGACAAACACGAACGCTCCACTCCTGAGCTCAGCCAGTCCTATCGGCCTGAAAAGAGAGAGTCATGTAGAATAATTCGCATGGCTCAGCTATCTGTGACAAGAATGTACCTAAAAAACACATATTTCTCATAATAAATCGGTTTAAAGGTACTAATCGGTCCCTAAGTGGAACAACCTTAATGAGAATGTGATGCAGGAACAGACATATTGACAATCATGGAACATTGAGTATATTGTCTTAGTCAGGATTTCAGCAACAATTGACTTGTTTCAAAAACTTTTCGCATTCTCAATGTGTTGCATCTGACATAATCTAAAGAACTGAGACAGGAGTTTTTATGCGTTTTCTTGCCTACTTCACGATCTTTCTATTCTCATTGATTTTCCTCTCCTCAATCTCATTTGCCAGCGATATTTTGCTATTACCCTATTCAAGCAGCTTGGATCAAATTGAATTACGTCAATCTGCAGCTATCTTTCCTCAGGCAGATACATGTGTGCAAGTTTCCTACCATGATAACCCTGGTTGGCTTTGGGGTAACTCTTCCTCAATGGCAAACGCATACTCCACAAGATTTAATGCACCTTATGGAAAGATAACAGAGGTTCAAACTGTCGAACTGAGCATCATGGCTTCACAATCAACAATTTCAGACATTCGTGTTTTTATTTATTCTGACGATGGCACAGGCAAACCGTTTGAAAAACTGGATTCATCAGATATTATATTTACAACAATCCCTACTACCCCCGAATGGTTTGTTGCTGATTTCTCCACCAACACCAATCAGTTCAGCGACGGTGAAGCGTTTCATATTGTTTGGTCACCAATTAATGGAGAGGCGAATGACAGCTATTCGTTGTCCGACTCGGCTCAAGGACCATTTAGTGGCGAAGAACGTTGCAATATGTTGACAGACACCGGATGGGAATCAGTCTTATCGTTATACGAAGTGGACTACATATATCTTGTTCGAGCCGAAATTTGTGTAACAGCTATTCCCCCTGTCACTATCAATATCCCGTTGGATTACAGTACAATTCAGGAAGGAATCGATGCTGCCCGATTGGGGCATGGGGATACAGTACTTGTAGCCAACGGTATATATACTGGTCCTGGTAATGTAGATCTTTATATTCATGGCAAAGACCTTGTACTCATTTCAGAAAATGGTCCTGTGCATACTATCATAGATTGCCAGGCTGATTCACTTAATTTTCATCAGGGGGTTTTATTTCATTGGGGAGAATCAAATAGCTCTATACTGGAAGGCTTCACTATTACCAATGGTTACCATGGTTACGGAGGAGCTATTTCTATCATGGATGCTGAGCCTATAATCCGAAACTGTATTTTCTTATCCAATCAAAGCGAACGCTCAGGCGGGGCTATTGCAATAGCCGCTTTTGTCAGCCCTTTGTTTATTAACTGTACGTTCTATGGCAACAGCGCTTTATGGGAAGGAAGCGCGATGTATATCCAGGATGCCACCCCTGAGATAAAAAATACAATAATTGCTTTTGGCACTGGCTTTCGTGCTATTGCTTTCCACTGGGGCGGAGGTTTTTCAAATACTCCAGTTTTTGAGTGCTCTGATATCTTTGGAAATGAAGGTGGTGACTGGACCGAGGGATTTGCCAACCAATTCGGTACAAATGGCAATATTAGTTTTGATCCGCTCTTTTGTGATACGGCAAGCCAAGACCTTCACATTGATGCCCTTTCATTCTGTGCTCCAACTTCATCTTTCAACGAGTGCGGTAATCTCATCGGTGCTCTTGGTGTCGGCTGTTCAGATGCAGTTGACTCAGATGCAGATGAACTTTGGGATGAAATTGATAACTGCCCTACTGTAGCCAATCAAGATCAAGCTGACTTTGATGAAGATACTATAGGTGACCTCTGTGACCCATGTACCGACACCGATGGTGACGGATACGGTAACACAGGCTACCTAAATTTATCATGCGAGTTTTCTCCCGAAGATAACTGTCCAGATATGAATAGTGCTGACCAGACAGATACTGACAGTGACGGTGTAGGCGATATATGTGACAACTGTCCAACTACATACAACCCCGCTCAGATAGATACCGATGGTGATGGTAATGGTGACCTCTGCGACGTCTGTCCCAACGACCGTAATGATGACTACGACAGCGATGGATTCTGTTCGGAAGTCGACAACTGCCCGCTTGTCGCAAATCCAAATCAAGAAGATGACGACGGTGATGGCATTGGTGATGTCTGTGACAATTGTCCCGATACTCCAAACCCAGCTCAAGCTGACAACGACATTGACGGGTACGGTGCCGATTGTGATTGCAACGACGCTGATGCTCTGATAAATCCTGAAACAGTCTGGTACTCCGATAGTGATGGTGATGAGTATGGCAATCAAATAGAAACAACTGTCCAGTGTGATCAACCTGCAGGATACGTTCTTGATTCAACAGACTGCGATGACTCCAAACCTGCTATAAATCCAGCAACTATTTGGTATGTCGATATTGATGGTGATGGGGTTGGCACTATTGACAAAACTGCTGTTTCCTGTTCTCAACCGGCAGGATTTGTTCTTTCCTCAAATGATAATTGTATTGATGTCTATAATCCTGATCAACTCGACACCGATGGTGACGGCTCTGGAGATCTCTGTGATTGTTGCCAGTTTATCACCGGCAATGTTGATAATGACCCTTCTGATATTACAGATATTGGTGATTTGACTCGTTTGATTGACTATCTGTTTATAGGGAATGAAGAACCTGAGTGTCCTTGGGAGGCTGATGTTGACAATAATCCCGGAATAGATATCGGCGATCTTACAAGGCTAATTGATTACCTGTTCATAAGCTACGAGCCTCTGGCCGACTGTCCGTAGCCGGCAACTTTCTAATTTGAGGGGCACAAAAAAGCTGAGCTATTCTGGCTGTTTCTGTGTTATATTTACAGACTATGAATATGAATAATCAGACTTTGAAAAAAATATCTGTTAGAACTGTTGGTTGCCGTCTTAACCAGTATGAGACCGAAAAGATGGCGGCCGATCTCTACCCGTTTGGATTCATCCGCGCCGGTAACGGCGAACCGGCCGACCTCTACATTATCAATACCTGTACTGTCACTCACCGCGCCGACTCAACCTGTCGTGGCATGATAAACAAAATTGCTCGCGAAAATCCTGACGCTTCTGTTGTTGTTGCCGGATGTTATGTCGATGGCGAACCGGAGATGATCGCCGCGATCAATGGTGTAGATGCAGTAATCAAAAATGCCGAAAAAGTTGAAATCGCAAAAATTCTCCCTGAACGCCTTCCAAAACTTTTCGAAGGCCTTACTGCAAATAATGATTGTGACACAGTTGCAGATTTTAATACATACAATCGCGCATGGATAAAAATTTCCGACGGTTGCAACCAGCGTTGTGCTTTTTGTATTTTGCCTACTGTTCGTGGTCCGCTTATTAATCGTCCACCTGAAGAAATTATAGCCGAGATCAATGGTTTTATAGAAAATGGGTTCAATGAAGTTGTCCTGACCGGTGTACATATTGGACACTATCGCTGGCGTGAATATGAACCTGTTCTTCGAAACATGGCATCATTGTGCGAACTGATTTTAGACAGGACATCACTACAAAAACTTCGCATCTCCTCTATCGAACCACAAACTGTCCGTGAAAAACTATTGG
>JAUVAR010000008.1 GCA_030591625.1 Candidatus Zixiibacteriota bacterium | reverse complement strand
GTCTTTTTGATAAACAGGGGTTAGGGTCGCCCACACCTTGGGGTGGGTTGATCAAGTCACCTTGGATGGTTGCGGCTGGTCTTGCGTCCGCCTTGGCGGATGTGTGACCTGCCGCTATTGTTTTTCAATGGTTTACGTGTCGGGTCACAATTCCGCCGAAGCGGAATCAAGACCCAACACAACGGTTAGAGACCTTATTCAACAAGCCCCTTGGGGTGGGTTCTTTGGTACATCAAATATCAAGTGGGCGGTCCGCCTATGTAATACTTCTAAGTAACTGCAGTACAACAAGATGAGATTGGGGTTGAAATAGGTTTATGTTAGTGATGAGTACCTGATTAGTCAGATTTATAGCTCTAAACCGTTTATTATTTCGATTAGCAAAGTCTTAAATTGTATTCCCCAAAATACCAGTAAACAGCTGTCACATTTGGTTCGTCTTTCATCTAAAGAAGTACATTTTTCGGTTGTGTCCCCGTACTGGGTGACATATATTGGACGCCTGTATTGTTTTGAGATTATTAGGGAGATGGGATAATGATGAGAAGATTTGGTATTGTTTCTATATTCGTATTGTTGGCCATCTCGGTGGTCTGGATTTCAGGCTGTCGTGATGACCTACTTGTGCCTTTCCCTCCTTCACTTGAAGGAGACTATACTGGTACATTCGAATTGCTGAGAATCAATGGAATTGACACTATAGATGATACGACTAACAATGTTGCTGTGCGTTTTACCAACACCACTTATAACATAAAGATAGTTGTTGATGATTCCTTACTCTATTTCTGTAGCTCATCTGGTGAGTATGCACTACAAAATGGTGTTGAGTTTAAGGAAGAGGAAGATAATCTCGAGCAGAAAGTATGTACTCCTAAAGACAACCTGCGTGGGTTCTTTGGTCTCGATCAAAGTAATCTTGATGGTGTTGTGGTTATGAAACAGGATCAACCTGACGAAGATGGTAACCGAGTAATCAAAACTCTGACTATAGAGCCAAAAGAGACAAATCCTTAGAATAGATAAATTTTAGAAAACCGATTCCTTTTAGGAGTCGGTTTTTTTGTATATATGGGCTAAACTCAAGAAAAACAGAATAGAATTGAATTTAGACTGACAGCCTCTGTCAGTGGCTATCCTTATCTTTATACCTGCGGACGGCGGAAGTCACATGGTGGTGGGTGTTCGGGTGGTCAATTCCAGATTATTGTTCCAATCGGACTACCAAAAACAAGCAACAGTTTTCCGAAAGGACTAATCTTAATGTTATCGAAAGTTATCTCAGCATCAACTTTGGGGGTTCAAGCATATCCGGTGGAAGTGGAGGCAGATATTCAGCAGCAGCTTCCTGCGTTTATAACGGTAGGCCTTCCCGATGGTGCCGTCAGGGAGTCTAAAGAGAGAGTGACCGCAGCTATTAAGAACTCAGACTTTCTCTTTCCGTCAAAGAAAGTAACAATAAATTTAGCTCCTGCAGATATCAAGAAGGAAGGCTCTGCATTTGATTTACCGATAGCGGTTGGAATATTGTCAGCTACCGGGCAGGTACTAAGAGAACGATGCGATGATTTTGTTATGCTAGGTGAATTGTCATTGGATGGTACGCTCCGGCGGATAAGCGGGGTCCTTCCGATGGCTCTTCATTTTCAGAAAAATAATGGTATCAAAGGGATTATAGTTCCTGAGGAGAATGCCAGAGAGGCTGCAATGGCTGGCACATTGCCGGTTTTTCCGGTTAAATCACTCAAACAGACGATACATTTTCTTGAAGATGAATCAACTATTCAGCCCCACGAAATTGATATAGATGAAGTATTCGCTGCTGCACGACATTACCCGATAGACTTTTCTGATGTCAAAGGACAGGAATCAGCCAAACGAGCACTCGAAATATCTGCAGCCGGTGGGCACAATATCATAATGATTGGACCTCCCGGATCAGGCAAAACAATGCTGGCTCGTCGCATGCCGACAATTCTGCCTGACATGACTATCGAAGAAGCTCTTGAAACAACCAAGATACATTCGGTGGCAGGACGGATGGATGAGGATGAGGCTATAGTTGCTACAAGACCGTATCGATCGCCACATCATACAATATCGTATGCTGGTTTGATAGGCGGGGGGACAATTCCAAAACCGGGTGAGGTTTCATTAGCCCATCATGGGGTGCTTTTTCTTGATGAACTACCTGAATTTAAGAAAGATGTTCTGGAAAATCTCCGCCAGCCGATGGAGGATAATCAGGTGACTATTTCACGAGCTGCCACTACGCTCACTTTCCCGGCCGGATTTATGCTCTTGGCAGCAATGAATCCATGCCCATGTGGTTACCATGGCGACCCCAATCATGAATGCAAATGTACTGCCGGTGAAATTCAAAGATATATGTCACGAATCTCAGGGCCACTACTTGATCGTATCGATATCCATATAACTGTTCCATCGGTTAAATTTCAGGAACTCGCTGCTGAAACCCAAGGTGAAGATTCGTTGTCGGTTAGAGAGCGGGTAAACAAGGCGCGGGGGAAACAGATCGAACGGTTTGCCGATGAGAAGAAGATATTCTGTAACGCCCATATGGAGTCACGTGATATTCGTAAATACTGCAAGATCGATGATAAATCACAATCATTGCTGGGAGTTGCAATTAAGAAACAAGGATTATCGGCTCGCGCCTATGATAGAATACTTAAGGTATCCCGAACTATTGCTGATCTTGAAGCTTCTCAGACAATTGAAATGACTCATATTGCTGAGGCGATCCACTATCGCTCTCTGGATAGAAGACTCTGGATGTGAGGTTTGTGTAAATAGAGTTTGACAACAGGAGGTGAGAAGTCGTGTTGGGGGGAGAAAAAGGTGGGCGGGTGTTATTTAGTCTATTGAATTTATTTATCGCGCATGTAAAAGGACTGTTTGACATTAGGAGCTTTTAGCTTACCTTCAATTTCTGATGACACTAAATGGAAACCATACTCGCACCGAAAAGCTGTTACTTGAGGCTGCTCGTGTATTCAATTCGACCCTTGAATATGAAGAATTAATCGCAATTGTATTGCGTTTGGTTCTCAAGGCGGTTGATGCCGAAATTGCGCTTGTTTTCAGGATCGATCATCATCGCACCGATATGAAAATCCGTATGCTTAAGGCAGGGGAAGAAGATGTCTCTGTCTTTGAACATGAATTGGGACAAGGTGTCGTTGGTTGGGTGGCGCGATATCGTGAGTCGGCAATAATTAATGATCCCGAGAATGACCCCAGGATTGACCCCGAATTTGCTCAGGCCGGAGAGTACGAAGTTCGTTCGATGATCACTGTCCCATTGATTGGACGTGGACAGATGATCGGTGTGGTTGAAGCGATAAACGCATCTGGCGGGGAATTCACCGAAGAGGATCTGGATATTTTGATCGGTCTCAATAATCAGATTGCCGTTGCTATTGATAATGCTCATCTCTACCGCGAAGTAAGCCGTGAAGCATCCGAACGCAGAGCTCTTTATGAAGTTGGCAAAAAGCTTGCCTCGACTCTGAAACTTGAAGAGCTGGTTGAGGAGATTCTGAATTCTCTCAAACAAGTGATTGATTTTGATGCCGGCGGGATATTCCTGCTTGATCCGGACACTGCGGAGATGAAATCAATTCGTGCAATTGGTTACGATCCATCGAGGATGGGACATGTGCATCTCAAGATCGGACAGGGGTTGGTTGGTCATGTGATGAAAAGCGGTGAACCTGAAATTGTGCCGAATGTGAAAGAGGATTCCAGGTATTGTGAAGCCAGGTCTGAGACAATGAGTGAAATCGTTGTGCCAATGAAAATAAATGGAAAAAGTCTTGGAGTGGTTACGCTCGAATCGGATGAAATCAATGCGTATGATTCAAGAACTCTTGGGTTGTTGGAGGCGTTTGCATCGCAGGCGGCGGTTTCGGTTGAACGAGCTCAGCTTTATGAATCGATTCTGGCGAGCAGGGAACTGAAAGCTCAACTCAATGTAGCCAAAGAAATTCAGCAATCATTTATTCCTCAAAAACAACCAAATATTAAAGGCTACGATATAACTGGTACTAATATTCCCTCTGGACAGGTTGGCGGTGACTATTTTGACTTTATCGATATCGTGGAGGGGCATCTTGGTATAGCTATCGCAGATGTTTCGGGTAAGGGGATTCCGGCAGCTTTGATTATGGCTTCGTTCCGTGCATCATTGATTGCAGAAATTCGTAATAACTATGCAATCAGGACAATCTGTTCAAAGGTTAATTCGCTCCTGTGTGAATCACTTGAGCCGGGTAATTTTGTTACTGCTGTATATGGTGTCCTTAATTTCAAAAATCATATTCTCACCTTCGTAAACTGCGGGCACAATGAACCGATATTGATGCGAGCCGATGGGTCGATAGAATATCTTTCTGAAGGTGGTCCTCTGCTTGGTGTCACCACCGAAGGTTTGTATGAAGAACGACCTGTTTTAATACAGCCGGGCGATATAGCCGTTTTCTATACCGATGGCGTTACTGAAGTTTTCGATGAAAATGAAGAGCAGTTTGGGATGGAACGCTTAGAAAATGTGATGCGTGAAAACCGTCACCGTTCAGCCTCTGAAATTCAGAAGGCAATTTTAGATGCTGTGACCCCATTTTCTGCCACTGAGCAGCTTCCCGACGACCTTACGATGGTTGTGCTTAAAAGAGTTTGATCTCTGAGCCTCACTTCCTCTACTTAATATTATCAGTTCAGATAGATTGAATGTCTTCTATGTTAATGAGTGAAGAATATTCTCCAATAAACACTAATATGAGTAATATTGTTAAATCTTGACTCATAATTGGTGTATAATGTTTATAGAGTATTATGAATAATAGATTTTACGCAAAACTTGGATTTATTGGGGCATCGGTTGCTCTTACCCTTGGAATCCATTATGGCTGGATTCTTGAACCGATTTTTGGGCATACTGCCTGGGTTCATGCGATCCATGGACGTTTTTGTTATATCCCGATTGTGATTGCGGCGTCATGGTTTGGAATTCGAGGCGGTCTGATTACAGCTGTTCTTGTTGGGTTGCTGGTCACACCGTTATTGATAACAGGCGGATACCATGGAACTTTGGTTGGTGAGCTGGTCGAAATTGTTTTCTACTTTGCGATTGCAATATTAACCGGTGGGTTAGTTGATCGGGAGTTTAGTTTGCGTCAGAAACAGGTACAAACAGAGCGGGAGCTTGATCAGGCTAAGCATCTTTCAATGATTGGACAGATGGCTGCCGGAGTCGCCCATGAAATAAAAAATCCCCTCGCATCGATCAAGGGTGCGGCAGAAATATTCTCTGATACTAGAACTGGGCCTGATGAACGTGATGAGTTTGGACGAATAATCTCAAGCGAAATTAAACGGATTGACTCTACGGTTGGTGAATTTTTAACATTCGCACGACCACCTAAAATTGAACTTAGAAAAACTGACCTTTCTGCTTTGGCTCAGTCATCAATTCAACAGTTTGAAACTCAGGCGGCAAAGGCAGGTATAGTTATTGCAAAAGAAATTACTCCTGATGTTTTTGTAAATGGTGATTCTGACAAACTCCACCAGATAATTTTGAATCTGTTGCTTAACTCTTTGGAAGCTATTGAAGGAGAGGGTAAAATTTCTATCTGGCTTGGTATCGTTGATGACAATAAAGTTCTTTTGAAAATTCGGGATACTGGTGCAGGAATACCAGGCGAAATGATCGACAGAATATTTGATCCGTTCTTCACAACCAAATCAAGCGGTACTGGTCTTGGGTTGGCAATTGTGAAATCAATTATCGATCAACATGGTGGCAAAATCGAATGCAGTTCATCGTCTGAGGGTACAACATTTGAATTAAGTTTGAATGAGTGGAGGGCTTCATAATGGCAGCGCGATTATTGTTAGTTGATGATGACGATGCTCTACGCAAGGTACTCAGTTTCAAACTAAAGAAACAGGGGTTTGATGTTGTGTCGGTTGCTTCGGGTGATGAAGCGTATGGGAAAATTAAAAATGGAAAGTTCGATTTACTAATTTCCGATATGAGAATGCCAGGGTTAAGCGGAATCGAACTTCTCGAAAAAGCGAAGACTCTAAATCCTGATCTTGAAGTTATCCTGATGACTGCGTTTGCAGAAGTGTCGGACGCTGTGCTGGCGGTCAAGCTTGGTGCTTTTGATTATTTAACCAAACCATTCGATGATGACCAGTTGTTTGTAACAGTTGATAAAGCACTGAAATTCAGACGACTTGAAGATGAAAACCGCAGTCTCAAGAAACAGCTGAATGGTCAGAAGAAAGAAGCTGAACCTGTTGGAGTTTCAAAAGCGTTCAAGGAAATCATTGCGCTGGTCGAAAAGATTGCGCCGTCGGACGCGACCGCTCTTATCACCGGTCCATCAGGATCAGGTAAAGAAGTTATTGCACGGTTGATTCATCGTCGTTCGGGGCGTAAGAATGGTCCCTTTGTTGCCGTTAATTGTGCAGCAATTCCAAAAGATCTTATAGAGTCAGAATTGTTTGGGCATGTAAGAGGTGCATTCACCGGAGCGATTAAGAATAAAAAAGGAAAATTTGAATTGGCGATTGGCGGGACAATCCTTCTCGATGAAATTTCAGAACTTGGTATTGAACTACAGGCGAAACTTCTAAGGGCAATACAGGAACGTCAGGTCGAACCGGTAGGGGCAGAAATTTCTATTGATATAGATATACGACTTATTGCTGCATCAAATGTAAATCTCAAGGAGCGTGTGGAGAATGGCAGGTTTCGGGATGATTTGTTCTATCGTTTGAATGTTATACCGGTACGAATTCCATCGCTTGCTGAGCGTTCCGATGATATCCCTGCATTGGTGAAAACATTCCTTCGTAAGTTTTCCGGGAATAAAGATATTCAAGTTGAACCTTCATTGTTGAAAGCGCTCAAAGAGTATCCATGGCCTGGAAATATAAGAGAGCTTGAAAATTTGATAGAGCGTATGATTGTGTTAGGAGATGCGGATCGTCTGTCGATTGATGATCTACCTTCTGAGTATATAGGCGTTGAGACTAAAAACAAGGTTGACACTTTTGAAACAGCCGGTACTATTTCATTAGTTGAGGCCGAGAAACAGCTTGTAATACAGGCTCTGGAAAAAACTGCATGGAACAGATCAAAAGCGGCTAAACTGTTGAAAGTTCCCCGGCATATTCTTATCTATCGTATGAAAAAATATTCAATCGTTGTCCCGGAGATCGGTTCTTGATTAAACATGATAAAAGTTCATTATGGATATTACTTGTTGGTGCAACGATAATTTCATTCTCGCCAGTATTTGTAAAAATTGCGGCTAATGGTAACATTGGACCAACAGCAATAGGTTGTTGGCGCACCGGAATCGGAGCGGTGCCTTTAATACTGTACGCGCTTTTTTCTGGTCGTTCGTTATTATTGTCACGACAGGCACTTTTCTATTCATGTCTGGCCGGCTTCTTTTTCTTTCTTGATCTATTCTTCTGGCATCGTTCGATAATTTTCATTGGAGCGGGGATGGCAACAATTCTTGCCAACACCCAGATATTTGCTGCTACAATGTTGAGTTACTTTTTCTTTCGAGAGCGAGTGACAGTTCGTTTCATGTTTGCTGCAACTACCGCTTTTGCAGGAGTTGCTTTACTTGTAGGCTTGGGGTCTGATGCGGTTGAATTCAATACACGATATTTAACAGGAATTATTTATGGACTGGCGACTGGTTTGTCGTATGCCAGCGCGTTGATTTGTATTAAGAAAGGGCACCTGCTTCCTAAAAAACCCGATCCCATTTCCTTTATGATATGGTTCTGTATCGCTACGACATTTATTTCTGGCATTGCTTCATTTATTGAAGGTGAGTCGTTCATGCCTTCCGATACAACAACGATTCTTTCTCTCTTGGGGCTTGGACTATTGGTGCATGCAGTTGGATGGCTTGCGATCACAAGTGTAATACCGAAAGTAAAAGTCTCACAGGCAGGCCTTATTCTTCTCCTGCAACCGGTTCTCGCAATGCTTTGGGGGTATTCATTCTTTTCCGAACAACTTGTTCTTCTTCAATTTCTTGGTGCAGTTGTTACTCTTGCAGCAATGTACATCGGTTCATCTAAAAATAATAATTCACGAAAGACTGAAACTATGGAGTAGCTATTAGTTCAACGTTTTCTGTCCGAATTTGACAGCACGCTCAATTAGTTGTTTCAGATTAAAACCGAATTGTTCCATTAGATATTCATCCGCACCTGCCAGATCGTTCTGCTCAACAACAAATGCCAGCAGGTTTGTCATAAACTTACCAATGATTGCACGGTCTGCATCTATAGTATAGTCAACCAGTTCACTTGCGATATTACCCGTTAATTCTGCGTCGATATCAGGCAGAATGAGTGAACGTCCACCTGATGAAAAATCGATATCGCTTAAATTGAGAAACTTCAAATCAGTGTTCGCAGCTGTACGGAACATTATTCGGTTTTTCTGGAGGTCATAAACCATGCTCCATTGTTTTGTACTTTCGTTTTGTATAGACGCAAGAAGTTCAAAACAGAAACTACCCGGATCATCAGGCTGGTTTTCTTTGCTATCTATCAATGCATTATTAACTGTGATAAATCTCATGTCGTAATCGGGGTTTATAGTTTTCCTCAGCCACCCAAAAAAACCATCAAACTGTTTGACTCTGGTCAATTCCATTTTGTATTCATAGTTGCAGAGAATTGGCACTGGTGCAGTGTCACCTCTGTGGACAACTATGCTGCTGTCAATGAATTCTATAATAGCGTAGTCACCCGATTTGTCGGCTACAAACAGATGAATTTTCGCCCATGAAACAGGTGTGAAGGTCGAAATTGGTTCGGCATTGATAAGAGGAAGGTTTTTTACAAGTTCTTCGACAGTTGCAAAATTGTCAAGCTGATATTGAATCCATTGATGTGAAAGCATTGCTGGAAGTGTGTCATCATATCGGAATTCACTACTGGCGAGAGCCATTTCATTTACCGTTAAACCTGCTTCATTGATACCACCATCGGGAAGACCACGTCCGAGCAGTGAGAATGTAACCGAACCATATTTTGATGTCCAATTCAAAATAGTAGAAGGTATGCCTGTAATTTGAAGATCGTACCCACTGACACTTCGTTTTGATTCGCCGCGAAGATTTATATGAATCATCCCGGGAGTGTAGAAGTCCTGGTCAAGATTGCGAGCGACAAGATGTCTATCACCATCAGAATACATAAATGTTGCACAAGCATTTATACCTGTACTAAAAATTAGAGTTATAAGAACGATTGTCCCTGCGATACGTGAACTATTACGTGATAATATATTATTCATCTACCTGCTCCCAATAATATAAGAACTATTCCAAACTAAATTACTAATTTAGATATACACTATTTTAAATTATCTTCAAACAATTTAAAGATACGGCTGTATTCGTCGATCCAGCTTGATGGTTCTTTAAAACTGTGTGCTTCTATTGGATATACCGCTAATTCCCAGTTATCTTTTCCAAGCTCAATAAGTCGTTGAGAGAGTCTGACGATATCCTGAAATTGAACGTTGGCATCAACCATGCCATGACACATAAGCAGAGCACCTTTGAATCCTTCGGCGAAATAGATCGGGGATGATCTGACAAACGCGAGAGAATCAAGAACCGGAGTGTTTAGAATGCTGCTTGTGTAAGTGTGATTGTAATGCGCCCAGTCGGTGACTGAGCGAAGGGCTGCTCCAGCAGCAAAAATATCCGGCTCTGTGAAGAGAGCCATTAATGTTATAAAGCCGCCATAAGATCCGCCGTATAGACCAATGCTCGTTGAATCTACTCCATAGTTATGAATGAGAAATTTGGCGCCGTCAACCTGGTCGGTTAAATCTTTGCCTCCCATGTGACGGTAGATCGCCGTTCGATAATCACGACCATAACCGGCAGATCCACGGTAGTCGATATCAAGAACGGTGTATCCATTGTCGGCAAGAAGATTGTGGAACATATACTCTCGGTAGTAACGGCTCCAGCCTTTGTGGGCGTTTTGTAAATATCCAGCACCATGCACAAAAATAACCGCAGGTGTGTTATCTTTTTGTTCGAGGGGCTTGAAGATTCGTGCATATACTTCGACAGAATCACGGGCGGTGAAAGTTACTATTTCAGGGACACGCCAGTTATAAGATAGAAATTCGTTCGAGAGTGAAGTCGTTACACGTTTTGCTTTGGCGTTTGCTGTGGCAGGCATAACGTAAAGTTCAGATGGACGATTAGAGTACGAATAAATTGACGCTACAAATTTCCCGTTGGGTGAGATTGTAGTACGATGTCTGCCACTGGTCGATGTTATTTGAGTTCGTTTTCCGCCTTTTAAAGGCATGCGATATAATTGCCGTTCACCGGGATGTAGTTCATTGCTCTCAAAACACCAGTAACGGTTGTCATTAGAAATTTCGACTCCACTTAATTCAAATTGTCCCGATGTTAGCGCGCGTTTGGTGCCGTTTGTTACATCGATTGTATATAGATGCGAAAAGCCAGTCTCTTCTGATTGGAACCAGAACGTTTTGTTGTCGGGCAGCCATCCAACTGTGGCACCCCACCAACCACTAATGCCCGGTCCACCGATCCAGGCTTCATCATGCTGACGGTCAATCAGTGTAAGCTTTCCTGTAAAGAGATCAATTTGCATCAGCCAACGATCTTTGTGATCTAAAGATGTAATATCAAGAGCTGCTTTAGAGTCATCATCAGAGTAAATTATTTTGCGGAAATAAACGCTTCGTGCTTTAGGGTCAACGTCGGATGAGTCTGCGCTATCTGTTATATTCGCTGATTGCAAGTATTCTGGTAGGTCAAAAATTCCAGGTATTTGTTTGGTGTCGAGATAATAAACCGAATCTGCCGGAATGTTATACACGCCAAATTTATATGAACCATCGGGGCGACCTACTTTTGTACGAGAGTCTTTGGTATTAACAAACCCTGATTCAGTAATATAGTGAGGGACAATTGTCTGCTTTGGTTCTGTTTCATCGGATAGAACAAAAGTTACAAATTGTTCGTTTATGCTTAGTTGTTGTGATCGTACTCTACTTGAACCGGTCCGAATTGTTAATGGTCTGTCGTCGTCATCCTTGTTTGCTTCGCGTACTTCTTTGCGTTTGTCCCGTTTTTCTTTTCGTTCACGCAATGTTTGTAAGAGTGATAGTTGTTCGGATTCGACCCATTGTTCATACTCCGGTATATTGTCATTCTTTTTGGAGTCGCGACCTTTTTTGAAGTCAGTTAATTGTTCAATGTAGCCATCAGACAAATTACGTTTGAAAAGATTTTGTCCTACTCGATAAATTATACTTTGCTCATCCCGACAGAAGGAGGGGTCAGATTCATATTCAAGAGTATTTGTAAGTTGTCGCTTAATGTTTTTATTAAAGTCATATATAAAGAGGTCACCGTCTGAACTATAAAGCATCAACGATCTCTTCTTATTGTAGTCACCAGAACGAGAGGGGAGCGCATCCTGTTCATCTTTGGTTAGCTTTCTGGGTGTGCCTCCTTTGATAGACACAACGTAGAGTGAATCGGAATCGGCGTTTTCAGGGTTCCACCAGAAATAGAGCAGTTTGCTATCGTGTGAAAAATAGGGACGTCTGGGGGAATGACCGATCCATGAAGGATCGCGCATTATTTTCTCAACGGTCAGTTCGCCAAGTTGTGTTAAGTTTCCTGACTCCTGTGCGAATGGTGCGACAGATAAAACAAGAACGAGAATTACTATTATTGATATGAATTTCACGGTGATCCTCCCAGTCTCTGTGATTTGAGATAGTATAGCGAGTGCAATGCGGAGTGTCAATTAGTGGATCGAAGGGAATATCTGGCGGGAATGGAATTCTTATTTGAGATGATCAATTTTTTGGCGCATTGCAGAAATATGTGCAGGAGTTGTTCCGCAACATCCACCTATTATTGAAACACTGTTTTCAATAAGCCGGCCTGCTCCCGCGGCTAACATGGCGGGTGTTTCACGATACACAAGCTTTCCATCTTCAGTTTCAGGAAGTCCGGCATTTGCTTGAATAAGCAATGGCAGGTCGGTAACGGATTTGAATTCTTTTGCGATCTCAATCATAAGTTCAATACCATTACCACAATTTGAGCCTAAAATATCAGCCCCTGCATTACTTAGTTCATCTACTGCTTGTTTTACCGAGACGCCCATGATAGTAAAAAATCCGTTGACTGTTTTATCGAATGTCATAGTAGCAGAAATCGGAATAGAGGGAGACAATTGACGGGCAGCTTGTACTGCAATAGTCGCTTCGGAAATATCGGTCATTGTTTCGATAGCAATCATGTCCGCACCAGCTTCGATGACAGCGCTGATCTGTTCGGTAAAACTAATTCTCAGTTCATCTTCGGAAAGTTCTCCGAGTGGTTCGAGCATTCCACCTGAGGGACCAATTGATGCAGCAATAAAAATATCATCGGAAATAGCAGCACGTGCAGTTTTAACTCCGGCCCTATTAAGTTCAGATGTTCGTTTGGACAAGTTGTAATGGCCTAATCTTATTGATGATCCACCAAACGTATTTGTAAAAACTATATCGGCTCCTGCATCTGCATACGTCCGGGCAATATCCGAAAGTGCTTCCGGGTTTTCTGTATTCCAAAGTTCTGGACAGGCTCCGGCTTCAAGTCCACGCGCGAAAAGCTGTGTGCCCATTGCTCCATCGGCGAGAAGGATTTCGTTCTTAGACAATCGTTCAGTTATAGTAGCCATATCATTTACCTTTAACAAATCCCTTAACACATTCGACTGCACTGACAGTGTCGAAGCAATATGCATCAGCTCCGATTTCTTTTGCGAATTTATCTGAGAGCGGTGCGCCACCAACAATATATTTGAACTGGTCTTTTATCTTTCGTTCGGTTGCGAGGTCGATAACCTTTTTCATGACAGGCATCGTTGTTGTTAAGAGTGCAGACATGCCGATAACATCGGCGTTCGTCTCAACTGCCGCATCAACAAATTGTTCCGGCGAGACATCTTTACCCAAGTCGACCACTTCAAAGCCGGCCCCTTCAAGCATTATGCCAACTAAGTTTTTTCCGATATCATGTTGATCCCCCTGTACTGTTCCAATAACGACTTTGCCCGGTGATGCAATCTTTTCTTTTAGAAGTAACGGTTTGAGATGTTCAAGCCCTGCGTAGAACGCTTTTGCGGAGAACAAAAGATCGGGTAGAAATATTTCATGCTTCTTAAATCGTTCACCAACAATATTCATCCCGGCAATAAGGCCGTCGTCGAGAATTATTTTGGTGCCGATTGATTGATCAATTGCAAGTTTTGTTAAATCAGAAACGGCAGTGGCATCACCTGTCTGAAGCACTTGGGTAAGTTGAGTTAGTATGTCGTTGGTCATTTGTTGTTCTCCATTTTTGCAACTAAGGTGTGATAACGATCACGACAAGAGCGGTTACGACAGTCTGCACAATAAGGGAAGTTGTCATATATATCAAACGCTTCGATTGGAGCCTTCAAAATAACACCACTTACCGATTTGAGTGGTGACATGAGATAGCTCTCTGATAATTCTATTCCTATCAAAGATGGTTGCAATGTGTCAAACAATTTATGCTGTCCGCTGATATGCCATCCACAGTAACCGGGGGAGAAACGAAGGAGTTCCTGTCCGGCATCAAGCTGATCGTTATTCTTTAACTGTTTGCGAATCATCTCTTGTGTGATTTCTGCAACAAGGTCGGCTCCCTCGGATGCAGTTGCATCGAGCATAGAAGCTAATGGGAATTCATTGCTGGCAAATAATCTTTCAATTTCTGTGCATACTTTTTGTCCAGCAGTTGAAGCGAATAGAGTAAATGAATCGGCTAAAGGAATTAATTCTGTGAGCAAAGCATCGGGATGATTATTTCGCTCGCCTATGAACAATTCAGCAAATTGATCTCGTTCAATTTCAATCGTCAAGCTTTTTGGTTCGGCAAGGTCGCTGTATAATTTGCGTGCATCTTTGATCAACTGATAGATACGGTCGTCGGGTGTGACAGAATCAGGGATAGACTGTCCTGCCAGTAGCGAGGCAGTCGTTGCAAGAGTTTGATCGACATCTATTTCGTGCAGTTGTGGTTTCATATTATTTTAGGAAGACTATCCATGCCGTTCTTTTTGGCTTCTGTAAGCATAATGTTCTCAAGTTCTTTACGGATTTCAGGAGTAAGGCATTCGTCCATTTCTTCGGCTATATGCTGCTCGATTTCTTTGCGGGCACGTTGTTTCAAAGTTACGCCACCTTCTTCGCGATAGCGTGAACGATTCGCACGATCAATAACCGCCGATGGGAAATGAATTTCATCATGGATATGTTTTCTCGTATGATCGGCGATCAGCAAATGTCCTTCGGAAATAAGTTCTTCAAAGAGCGACTTAGATGGAAAATCTTCTTTCGGTTCGATACCTTTTAGCATACGGTGGGTCATGCCGCAGATTTGATTGTCGAGCACAAGTTTTTCAAGTGAAAAGAGATTTTCAAAATCAAGCATCCCCGCTCCGGAAATATTATTTATTCCGGCGAGAGCAGCCAGAGTTGCACCCATCGAAGTTTCAAATCCGGCCTGGGCATCAAGATGCTTAGCGTCGGAAAGACCTATATACGCCTGGGTAGGGATTTTGAAATGTTTACCGATTTCGTTGTAGCCACAGTCGATCATCATAGTACCGATATCACCCATTGGGGTTGTCTCGTAACGGATATCAAACACGGCGGGTGATCCACCCCAGAGCACAGGTGCACCTGGTTTTGTCAGTTGCGAAATGACAAGACCGGAGAGTGTTTCAACTGTATGCTGGACAAGTGTTCCGGTTAATGTTATTGGTGCAACAAATCCGGTTAGTGGCATTGCAACAAATTCAACAGGGATGCCTGCGTTGGCACAATCAACAACATTCTGCGAAGAAATGTCTGACCATTTCAACGGTGCGGTGGGACAGGCAGAAAAAACAGAAACAGGTTTTGATGCAAGTGCTTCGGCCGATCCTCGCACAGCGAGTTGCAGGTTTTTCATTACTTCGAACCCGTTATCAGTGAACGCACCTGTTACAATTGGTTTTTCACAATGCAACAAACTTAAGTATAATCTATAACTATCAGATATTTGTTCGGCTACATCATTTGTAATAAATGCGGTTGACTGAGTCGCAATATATTCCATCTTGCGCATAAGTTTCGCATAACGAAGGTAGTCTGAGGTTTTGGCATGACGTGGTTCATCACTTTCAGAATCGAGAAAATATATTGCACAAGAACCGGGTGTGTAGTGAACGTTGTAACCGCCAAGGTCGGCTGTTTCATTGCCGTTTGTATCGTAGAGCTTAAATGATGAAGGGGTGCTATCCAGAGCTTTCTGGATTAGATCATGCGATAAGAAAACACGTTTGCCATCGGATGAAAGCTTTGCTCCATGATCTGTCAGGAGTGAAATGACGCTCTTGTTATGTATTTCAATACCGACATTTTCAAGCAATTCATAAGCTTCATTTGTGATTTTGTGAATAAGCTCATCATCCAGGAATTTTAATTTCGGTCTCATCTAATTTATTATCTCCTGTCTGGGTCACTGTCTATGACAAATATTTCTATAGGTGAATTTGGTTGTATAGTATTAATATGTCAAGTTACTATCTCTGTCAGATATCATAAAATGGTAGATTATGGACAGTTTTTTTCTTTCATCATCATAAGATTGGATTAAAATTAGTCTATGAAATTGAACTAAATGACAGCGAGGGTGATTATGAACCAATTAAGACTTACCAGCATAATTGTAACCGGACTGATATTGTTAATCAGTATTGTATTTTCTGGTTGCATGTCACTGTTACCATCAGCAGATCTTGTTTTGAAGAATGGGAAGATTATCACCCTTGATGGTGATAATAAGGTTGCTCAGTCAGTAGCTGTTTTTGAGGGTCGAATTCTGGCAGTTGGGACTGATTCTGAAATAGCTGAGCTCCAGGATGATCAGACAAAAGTAATTGATCTCGATGGTTCGTTTGTTAGTCCTGGTTTTATAGAATCTCATGGTCATTTTCTATCGTTGGGCAAATCACTGATGCGTCTTCGTCTCAACGATGCGAAAACATATGATGATATTGTTGTGATGGTCTCTGAGGCAGCAATAAAAGCCCGACCTGGGGAGTGGATTCTTGGACGTGGATGGCATCAGGAGAAATGGGATGAAGTGCCGAATCCGAATGTTGATGGGCTGCCGCTTCATGATGCACTCAGTCGCGTATCTCCCGACAATCCGGTTCTATTGTCGCACGCGAGTGGTCATGCTGTCATGGCGAATGCGAAAGCTATGGAATTAGCAGGAATAGATCACAATACACCCAACCCTGAAGGTGGCGAAATTGTTCGAGATGCTAAGGGTGATCCAATAGGGATATTTCGAGAAAATGCATCGGACCAACTCTTTCTTGCGTTGGAGGAAGAGTTGTCGCAAAAAAGTCGCGCCGATGAAGAAGAAGATTTTGAACGAATGGTTATGCTTGCAGTGAATGAATGCTTGAGCAAGGGGGTAACATCTTTTCATGATGCCGGTACACCGCTCGATACGGTACTGCGGTTCAAAGAGATGATCGACAACGATGAAATAGCTTTGCGGTTATACATCATGCTCTCAGATAGCAATCATATACTTGAGGAACGTCTTGGAGATGCTCGAATGATTGGATATGGTAATGATCATCTGACGGTTCGTTCGATAAAGCGTTCAATCGACGGTGCGCTTGGGAGTCATGGGGCGTGGCTTTTGGAACCGTACGAAGATATGCCGACCTCAAGAGGTTTGAATACGATTGATATAGAATATCTTAAAGAGACTGCACGTCTGGCATCGGAATTTAATTTTCAACTTTGTGTTCATGCGATAGGTGATAGAGGAAACCAGCAGGCACTCGATATATATGAGAAAGCATACGAAAACTCCAAAGAGCTTGACATGCGCTGGCGGATTGAACATGCACAGCATCTGAGTCTTGATGACATTCCGAGGTTTGCAGAGCTTGGGATAATCGCTGCGATGCAGGGTGTGCACTGTACCTCCGATGGCCCCTGGGTACCGAAGCGTATTGGCGACAAGCGAGCTGAAGAGGGCGCGTATGTTTGGCGTAAGTTGATGGAGAGTGGGGCGATGATTTGCAATGGTACCGATACGCCAGTTGAGGATGTTGACCCGCTTGCAAATTTTGTTTCTACTGTTACGCGTCGAATGAATAACGGCGACCAGTTCTATCCGTCGCAGGTGATGTCACGTACAGAGGCGTTGCGGTCATATACGGTTAATGCTGCTTATGCAGCTTTTGAGGAGCGAGATAAGGGGAGTATTACGCCGGGGATGCTTGCAGATATCGTTGTGCTTTCGGGTGATTTGCTGACTTTGCCAGAGGAAGAACTTGGTGGAGTGAAAGTGCTTTATACGATTATCGGTGGCGAAGTGGTTTACAAGGCTGGAGAGTAGGGGGGGGCGTTGTTTCAAATAGACTCTTGTGACCCAAAACCCTCAATTTGACTTTCGGGCGTTAATGAGGTACCTTCGGCTTCCTATCGGCCATCCCAAAGATGGCCGATATATATTATTATGAGCAGCACAAAACATATTCGCAATTTCTCGATTATTGCCCATATCGATCATGGCAAATCGACTCTCGCTGACAGGCTCCTGCAGCGGACAAGGACGATCTCTGACCGTCAGTTCCACAACCAGGTGCTCGATTCGATGGATCTTGAGAAGGAGCGCGGGATTACGATCAAAGCTCATGCTATTCGGATGGACTACAAAGCTGCAGATAATTCGAAATATCAGCTCAATTTGATCGATACACCGGGGCATGTCGATTTTACGTATGAAGTAAGTCGCTCGCTTGCAGCCTGTGAAGGGGCTGTTTTGGTAGTCGATGCGGCTCAGGGGATTGAGGCACAAACTCTGTCAAACCTATATCTGGCAATGGATAACGAATTGGATATCCTGCCGGTTGTTAATAAAATTGATCTTCCCAACGCCGACCCTGAAAGAGTTCGAACCGAAATTGTCGATCTGCTTGGGTGCAAACCTGAGGAAGTAATTCTCTGCTCGGCCAAAGAGGGGACCGGCATTGACGAGCTTCTTGAAGCGATCATAAATGTCCTCCCACCTCCCGAAGGTGATCCCGACGCAGAACTTCAGGCGATGGTTTTTGATTCTGATTATGAGACATATCGTGGGGCGAGACCGTTTGTTAAGATCGCCAATGGGCGACTTCGCAAAGGTGACCGCGTTAAGTTTATGTCCACCGGCTCGGTGCATGATGTCGATGAAGTTGGCTTTTTCAGACTTGGTGCGGTTCCTTTGGAAGCACTCGAGGTTGGTGAAGTAGGATATTTCAACGCCTCAATTAAACAGGTTGCCGATACGAAAATTGGTGACACGGTTACCCATACAGCCAGACCTGCCAAAAAGGCGTTGCAGGGTTTTGTCGATATTAAACCGATGGTTTTCTCGGGTCTCTATCCAGCAGTTGCCGAAGATTACAATGCGCTTCGTGAGTCACTCGAAAAATTAAAGCTAAATGATGCGTCGCTGGTTTTCACGCCTGAAACGTCAACAGCTTTAGGTTTTGGTTTCCGTGTCGGATTTTTGGGGCTTCTCCATATGGAGATAATCACCGAACGACTTTCTAGAGAATATAACCAGACGATTATCAATACTGTTCCGAATGTTGAGTATCAAGTTTTTAAGGAAGATGGCGAAGTAGTTGAAGTTGATAATCCGGCCAAGATGCCCAAAGCTGGCGATATCGATCATGTAGAGGAGCCGTATGTTGATGCACAGATAATCGTCCCGGCTGATTACATCGGTCCAATGATGCGGCTCGCAACTGAACGACGCGGAATTTATAAAAGCACCGAGTATATTACTATTACTCGTGTGAATCTCAATTTCTCATTTCCGCTTGGTGAGATCATTTTTGATTTCTACGATAAACTTAAATCCCTATCTCGTGGTTATGCATCTTTCGATTATGGCATGCCTTACTACAAGCGTGCTGATCTTGTTAAGCTCGACATTTTGTTGAATAACGAACCGGTTGATGCTCTTTCTGTCATCATTCATCGCGAGAAGGCATACAAGTATGGTCTGGCGATAAATGAAAAACTTCGTAAACTGATACCGCGTCAGATGTTTGAGGTTATTATCCAGGCTACTATCGGAAGTCGGATTGTAAGTCGCGCAACTGTGCGACCGCTTCGTAAGAATGTAACCGCCAAATGCTATGGTGGCGATATTACGCGTAAGCGTAAACTGCTTGAAAAGCAGAAAGAGGGGAAAAAACGGATGAAACAAGTCGGCACTGTTGAAGTCCCTCAGGAAGCGTTTCTTGCCGCTCTGCAGATCGAACGCTGACACCCAATATTCATTTTAATTCTGTCAATATCCTTCCTTTGCACAAGAATACCATCTTGCTCTCGTAAGTGGTATAGGTGCAACCGCTTATAGACTCTAAAGGATTGCCTTATAGGGCTTGAATCTCTGCCGACATTGATTATATTTGCCTCAACCGTTGCTTTATAATTTATAATATTGCGACAGATAATGTAAATAAGGCCCGAATGTGAAACAGGTTATGACAGACGATTCTCTCAATCAACAGTCTGGTGACAAATTTAGTCAGTCTGCTGCTACTCAAAATCAGACAGACCAGAAGGATATGATTGAAAATCCTTCGCGTGCAGATGTGCCTGAAATGTTTGATCGAATCGCACACCGATATGATTTTCTAAATCATTTCCTCTCTGCTAATCGTGACAAAGTTTGGAGAAAACAATCTGCTACGTATCTGCCTGATGGGGATGATTTGAAAGTACTCGATCTGGCAACCGGTACTGGCGATCAACTACTTGCGCTTTATGCAACCGGGCGAGTCACTGAAGGAACCGGGATTGATCTCTCAGATGGAATGCTTGAGATTGGACGACAAAAACTGACATCGCTTGGTCTTGAGAAAAAACTACATCTTGAAAAAGGTAATGCCGAATCGATACCGTTTGCAGATAATTCATTTAATGCGGTATCTATTTCGTTTGGGGTTCGTAATGTCGTCGAACTTGATCGTACGTTAAAAGAGATGCATCGAGTTCTTACCGCGGGTGGACGAGCAATTATTCTTGAATTTTCATTGCCTCGTAATGCATTGTTCAAATCGTTCTACTTGTTCTATTTCCGATTTATACTCCCACGTCTTGGACGGTTGATCTCGGGTGATGATTCCGCATATCGCTATTTGAACCGAACTGTTGAAACATTTCCTTACGGTGAATCGTTCTGTAAATTAATGAACGTGGCAGGATTTGTGAATGTCAAACAAACGTTGCTTACATTTGGTATTGCATCGATCTACGTAGGAGAGAAGCATTGAGTCAGGTCGGTATTAACGAAGTTGACAATTCTTTGCGTTCGGCTGTTTTGAGTTTACTAAAGCAGCTTAAAGCAATCGACCCAGTGCAAATGGAACTGTTCGTGCGACTGACCGCTCGGGTTGAGTCTTTCGATATTCTAACTTGGATTTCATGCCAGCCAGATACCCCAAAATGTTACTGGATGAGTCGTGACGGCAAGTTTGAATCGGCTGCAATCGGTACGACTCTTAAAATTGCAACCAACGATGAACAACTATTGAATGAAACTATTTCTACTCTTTCATCTTCTACCGATAAAAAGACTCGATCGATAAGACTGTTTGGTGGATTACCATTCGATAAAACTCGTGCAACAAATTGCGATGCTGAATGGATTGCATTTGATGGTGGTTTTTTCTTTATGCCATTATTTGAACTAAGCCGAAAAGATGATACTTACGAACTTGCCTGCAACCTGTCGAAAGAAAATTTGTCCGATGAGAAATTCACGGAAGTTTGTAATCGTTTAGAAAATATTGTTTTATGCGAAGTTAGCAATGTTGTTTCAGAACCGATGATAATATCATCTCGTGTTGATTATCCTGACCGTTCCGCATGGACAAATTCTATAAACAGTACCCTTGAAAAATTTGAATCGGGCGGATCCGATAAAATTGTACTGGCACGTAAATCTGACTTAATGTTTGATACAGATGTTTCTGCATGGGGTTTAGTAAGGCGCCTCAAGGAAAATAGTTTTGACTGCACAATATTTTGTCTTGAACCAGAAAATGGAATCTGTTTTGCCGGTGCCTCACCGGAACGGCTTTATTCACGTCTTGGAAAACAAGTTTTCTCTGAGGCAGTCGCAGGAACAACAGGCCGAAGTAGTAATGACAATGAAGATGCTCAATTAGCTGAGCAGCTTCTAAATTCCAAGAAAGATTTACTTGAACATTCGTTTGTTGTTGATGCGGTTGAAGAGTCACTTCGTTCTCTTTGTAGTGATGTTCGAATTGTCTCGCGTTTGAAAGTCAGGAAACTTGCCCGAGTGCAACATCTCGCTGCTGAATTTGAGGCGGA
Source organism: Candidatus Zixiibacteriota bacterium (assembly GCA_030591625.1). Taxonomy (GTDB): domain Bacteria; phylum Zixibacteria; class MSB-5A5; order GN15; family FEB-12. The sequence continues at coordinate 2,316 of JAUVAR010000008.1, read as the reverse complement.
GTTGTCGGGGGCTGTTGCAGATCTTGAAATTATTCAAACGCTTCATCCTACTCCGGCGGTTAATGGGTCGCCAACAGAAATGGCCAGGAAAGAAATCAACATGCTCGAGCCATTTGACCGTGGATGGTATGCGGGTCCGATAGGATGGATTTCTGCGGATGAAGCGCAGATTGCTGTGGCCATCAGATCAGGTCTAATTGAAGGTAAGAAAGTCTCACTCTATTCAGGTGCTGGTATTGTTCGTGGTTCAGAGGCAGAGTCTGAATGGAACGAAATTGAAAACAAAATTTCTAATTTCCTGCGAGCAATGACTGGATCATGACGCTCGATTATTCCAACCTCAACCTATACGCTTCCTCTTTACTCATTGAGGAACTTGTCAGACTCGGTGTTGGAAGATTTGTCATTTCCCCCGGCTCTCGTAGTGCTCCACTAACTATTGCCGCCGCCCGAAATCGTGAAGCTATTAAGCATGTTCACTTCGACGAACGCGGTGCAGCTTTCTTTGCTCTCGGATTGGCCCGCGCAACAAAAGAACCAATAGCTTTAATTTGTACCTCAGGCACGGCAGTAGCCAACTTCCTTCCAGCTGTGATAGAAGCTTCAGCAGAAATGCTTCCTTTGATATTGTTGACCGGAGATCGCCCACCTGAACTACGTGATTGTGGGTCAAATCAAACGATCGTTCAGCCAGGACTGTTCGGCAAATATGTTCGTATCGGAAATGATATCAGTTGTCCCAACGAGCAGAATAGCTCCAATGAAATTCTTAAGATAGCAACTGTCGCTATTCAAGCTGCGACTGGTTCCATGCCGGGTCCGGTTCATCTGAACTGCATGTTCCGCGAACCTTTAGTTTCTGTTGATGGCGATAAAAATGTTGAGCCGGAAGACTCTATCGAAAAATGGTATCAGAATGGTGTTTCATTAAACGATATAGTGGTGCCGGACAAAAATATCGATACAGGCAAGTTGGAGCAGGTTGCCAATAAACTTAAAGATGCCCAGCATGGTATTATCATAGCTGGTACCCTTCGCTCAAGGGATGAACGGCTTGCCGTATCAGAGCTTGCAGAAAAACTTGGTTGGCCGATTATAGCCGACATCAAGTCAGGCCTGAGACACGCAGACAATGGACCGCATATCGTACCAAATTTCAATCTTATTCTTAATGCGGGTGGGCATTCTCTCAATGATGTTGATGCGATTATTCAGGTAGGCAGTCGTATAGTTTCGCGTTCACTCCTTGAATTTATTCAGACAAGTAACCTGTCATGTTATCTGCATATTGATACTGATATGCGCGACCTTGATCCTACTCATCTTGTTTCTGATCGACTGACTGGGGAGATATCTACGATTTGCGATGAACTCGGGAAGCTTGTTGGGCGCCGCTCTCATGCTAAGAGCTATGATGACTTGTTTGTTGAACGAGATAAGATAGAGAAAATATTACAAACTATTGATCAGGAAGATGACGCACTAACTGAATTAGTTGCAGCCCGAACAATTGGACGGCTGTTGCCTGAGCAATCGTCCTTGTTGCTTGGCAATTCGATGCCGATACGACTGTTTGATAATTTTCTGTTCTCAACAAAAGCAAAAGAAATTGTTACCAATAGAGGCGCGAGCGGTATAGATGGTTTGGTTGCTACTGCTGCAGGTTTTACATGTGGTAGTGAACTGCCTATGACACTGGTGATTGGTGATCTTTCATTGTTGCATGATTTGAATTCACTTGCACTGCTCAAACAAATTTCGACACCATTGAAAATTATTGTCCTCAACAATGATGGAGGAGGCATATTTGATCATTTACCGTCCGCCAATCTTGGGGATGTTCATGAACGTTATTTTACGACTCCCCATGGATTGAAATTTAAAGATGCTGCCTCAATGTTTTCATTGAACTATGCATCTATTGGCAGGAAAGAAAAGTTTGAAGTGCTTTACACCGAAGCTGTCAATGATTCCAAAAACTGGCTGATTGAGTTAAGTATCGATAGGCGCAAATCATTTGAGCATCAAAAGTCGGTGCGTCAAAGATTAATCGATTTATTCAAGAACGAACAATAATGAGCAAAATGTTGCCATATCAAATCGTGGGTGATAAGCAAAAGCAGGACTCGCTATTGTTACTTCATGGTTTTCTCGGGTCAAAGTCTGACTGGCAGAAATTGTCAGCAAGTCTAAGTGATGAATTTAAGACGATAGTTGTTGATCTTCCCGGACATGGAGAAAATGTAGGTACTGAATCTATCGAGTATTCAATTGAGAACACAGCTCTGGCAATTGTTCGGTTGCTTGATCATCTTG
>JAUVAR010000122.1 GCA_030591625.1 Candidatus Zixiibacteriota bacterium | reverse complement strand
GGTTGTTGATGGTCTATGAAACACTTCCATCAGAACTGTGGGATATCAGCAATCCAACTAACCCTACGGTGCTGGGGCGATTCACACCCCACGGGTTGGTGCATGCAATCGCTCTTACCCCTGAATATGCTGTATTGGGTTACAGAGAGGCTTCCAGTTGGTGGGAGTCAACGTCGGCGGGTGGTATTGAGATTGTAAGTGTATCTGACCCGAGCGAACCGCATGCCGTAGCACTACTCGACCTCGGCCAAGCAGTGACTGATGTCGCTCTTCATAATGATAACATTATAGCTGCTCACCCCGGTGGAATGCTGACGATACTTGACATAAGTAAACCTGCTGAGCCAGTCATTCTGAATCAGCCCGGCGACAGCGCGGCCTTAGAAGTCAGCTCAATGAGTCGAACAACTCGCCTCGCACTATCGGACAATGGCGATTTCGCGTATGTTATCAACCGAGATATTATGAATATGGAGAGTGCGTCGGGTTATACCCACGATGGTCATTGTACCTTCACAGTAGTTGATCTGCGAGATACGAAAACTCCACGCGTATTGAGCCAATTGAACTTTGACCGTCGCAATATCTGGGACCTTTCAATCGTAGCGCGTAACAATCACGTGGTTATCTATACCGGCGACATTCTGGTTCTTGATGTTACCGACCCGACTCGACCTGAGGTTACAGTACAGGAGTCGTTTCCACCGGCACAGTATTGGGTTGGCGACTATGTCGGGCTTGCGGTCGATGACGAAAACATATATTTGGGCGCCGCCGAAGACGGTCTCTGGATATATCGCTTACCCTGGGCTGACTTGCAGAAATAACAAGCACAGGTATACCTTTGATCCCTAAGAATCGTGACCAAAATGGTGTCACGATATTCGGTGTTATTGAGGGTTATAGTGTATATCTTCAGATAGCTTTGATCCTACCAATAGAGACTATTAGAAAACTGTAGAAAAGACCTCTTTGATCTTCGGGCTATGAGCCTGCACAGAAGTCCAAGCAGTAGAAAGCACCAGATACTGACCTGTAGTAATAGCAACTACTTACGGGAAACAAAGTGTCTGGTGTTTTCCCATATTATCTGCTTTTTTTGCTCGTTTTGATAGAAAAATGTTAGAAAGAGGTGTATGTCAAACTCCATCATCATTACTTATACGTTTTGAAATTTATTGAACGCAAGAGTGTTTACAATTTAAATGAATTGACTACCAAATATGTCGATATTATATTCTAAGCTTATGAAACGTACGGTTCAAAAAATATTTGTTTGGCCACTGAGTATATTGCTGGTAATCAGTTTCTTTCAGATTGGTTCAGGCGATGTGCTTTGTATAGGTGAGGATGGACATATAAAAATCGAGACCGAATGTCTACCTTGCTGTATTGAAACAGAAACCATCTGTGAACTAACAGAACAAGGTGATCTTCATGATGAGCATGATGATTGTAATAATTGTTCTGATCTATCCCCTGATAGCCCATTGTGGTCAATGAGATTATCAAGAGTATCTCTGGTTCAAACCTATAGACCCGACTTAGTGCCTTCATTCGAATTGATACATGACGCCTATTCGGTGTCAAGGTCATGTTCTCAGGCACATGAGAAACCCCCGACTTTCAAAAGCAATCCCCTTTCATCATTTATTTCGGATACAATTCTCCGCTGTTGATTCTGTTATCTCAGCTAACAACATAATAACTCTCCATCTGATTCTCTTAGTGAGGATTGTTGGCGTTTCACATCAACTATTCTGGAGAAAAGTAAATGAAAGGCAATAAACTCCTAATTCTGGCGTCATTGGTTATGATAGTCATCCTGATGTCTGCTAATTCACAGGCGGAATCGTTTTGGGATGCGCCATTTGACTCATCAAAAGCTGCAATTGTTTCAGTGGATTCCACAACATCACTTAATGATGTATTACAACTTGTAGCTGCGGCCAATCCGGCCCTAAAAGCGTTTGAATTTCGAATCAAAGCGGCACAAAGTAATCTCAAGCAAGTAGGTCTACGACCGAACCCTGAGTTATCAACTGACTTTGAGGAAGTTGGTTGGAACGCTCCCGGTTTTAAGGAATCGGAATTTACAATCCTGTTGTCTCAAGAGTTTGATCCCTTTGGCCAGAGAGGAGCCAGAAAGAAAGTGGCTCTATCAGAGATTGATGTGACTATACTGCAGATAAAACAATCTTCTTTTGATCTATATTTGGAAGTAAAGCAGAGGTTTTACTCTCTTGCACATGCTCAACAGCAAGTAATTCTCTCACAGACCGCATTAGAGCTAGCCAACAACATAGTCAAGAACATCACCTATCGTCTTGATAGAGGCGCCGTCTTAAAATCAGAGCTTCTCTTGGCTGAGTTAGAACAACAAAAAGCACAACTTTCACTAGATCAGGCAATGCAAAATGTGTTAGCCCTTGAAACAAGACTGGTGTCAATGTGGAGTGGTACTCAGACCGGCGCTACATTATCAACAAGCATGGAACCTGACTTCAACCAACTTCAACAAACAGTGGCAACACTGTCTGACAACATAGAATCTAGTCGTGACATGATTCGCCTAAGAAACGATGCTGATATGCTTCATGCCAAGAAGATGTTAGCAGCCAAAGAAGCGAAACCGACCATCACTGTCAACGGTGGTTTTAAGCGCCTGCAGTTTGACGATTCCAAATCACTTCTTTTTGGTATATCAATGCCTATACCGTTGTTTAATCGTAATCAGGGTGAACAAGAAAAAGTAGAGGCTGAAATTCGTTCTCTTGAGTACGAACTTGAGCACTCCAGAAATGAAGCGCTTGCGCATATTAAGTCGCAAGCCCTTTGGATAACACAACTGATTGAGAAACATGCCATTTTAAATAGTCTGCTCTTACCTACCGCAGACAATGCATATCGCACTCTTCAAGAAGCATATAAAGCAGGTCGAGTTCCATATACACAACTTCTTGAAGCAGAACGATCTCTTATAGATATCAGTTTCGAACACAATGATATGCTGTTGGCTATCCAGGAACAAATAATAACACTCGAACAAGCGACCGGTGTTGTTTTGCGTGTAGATGAGGAGAACTAAGAAATGTTTTATAGACTATTAATTACTATGTGTCTTTTGATATTGGTCTGGTTCGGTGCGAACTTAATGGCTCAGGAGCAACATGATCATGATAACGCTGATAAAACAAATTCAGAGATTGTGAAAGATGAACATAATCATGAAGATGATAATGATGATGAAAACCACGATCAGCACGAGTATGCTGATGAAGATAGTGGTGTTCATGAAGATCATAAAAGTGAAGATAGTCATGGTGATGAAGAACACAGCGATGAACTTACAGTTAGTTTAACCTCTGAAGCTGTTAAACTTGCAGGTATTACTGTGTCCACAGTGAGAGAAGGACGTATCAATAAGACCATCGAGTTGCCGGGAGAAATTGGCTTCAATGAAGATCGGGTTGCTCACATCGCTCCTCGCTTTGCGGGCATAGCCAAGCAAGCAAATTTTCGTGTTGGTGATTTTGTAAAGGAAGGTGAGATCATTGGTATTGTTGAGAGTAATGAAAGTATGAATGCCTATTCCATATCGGCCCCGATTGCTGGTTGGATTATTGAACGTCATATTACACCAGGTGAGTACGTTTCTGAAGAGAATAGTATTTATGTCATTGCCGACTTATCAACAGTCTGGGTCAACTTAGCAGTATATCCGAAGGATGCAGAACGTGTAAAGAAGGGACAATTAGCTGAGATCAAGGTTATCGGTTCGGAAAGTATTACATCCGGTGTAATAGAATATATAACACCGATTGTTGATTTCCGCACTCGAAGTTTAACTGCTAGAATTACTCTCTCTAATCCTGACAACAAGTGGCGTCCAGGCTCATTCGTACAAGGAACTATCGCAACAGAATCAGGACAACAAGGTATAGTTGTTGAAAAGTCAGCAGTCCAGTACCTCGATGAAAAAAGTGTAGTGTTCGTTGTGGATGGAGCTAATAAGTTCAGGCCAGTGGAGATTAACACTGGTGACAGGGACAAAAAGTATATTCAAGTCATCAGCGGACTTAAGATTGGCACAGAATATGTTTCAACGGGTGCTTTCGAATTAAAGGCCAAAATTGTCACGAGCAATCTCGACGCTCATGCCGGACATGGTCATTAAGGGAAGGTATAATCCATGAAACAACTATTCGAATTAGTCCTACGAAATCGTCTTATTGCAATCACTCTATTGTTGGGGGTGATTGCTCTGGGATTAACAAAGTATAAATCTTTGCCAACCGACGCCTTCCCGGATATTTCTCCGGTAATGGTACCAGTATTTGCTGAAGCACATGGAATGGCTCCGGAAGAAATTGAAAGATTGATAACCTTTCCAATTGAATCAGCAATGAATGGTCTTCCTGGAGTCAGGTTGATCAAATCAACCTCGGCCTTTGGTATGTCAGTCGTTTATGTGTACTTCGAAGATGATGTAGACATCTATTTTGCGCGCCAAATTGTGGCAGAACGATTGGCCAGTGCTGCGGGTGAACTCCCTGAAATGCATGAACAGCCTGGGCTCGGACCAATCTCGACCGGTTTGGGTGAGGTGTTCATGTATTATCTCACCGCAGACAGTACCGTTGAAACCGGTGGAAAACCATTGGATACGTATCTGCGTGAGATCAACGATTGGGTGATAAAATATCAACTGCAATCAGTTCCGGGGGTTACAAAGATCCTGTCTATGGGTGGACATGTACTACAATATCAAATAACAGTGAATCCATATGCATTGAACAAGTATGGCTTTGGTCTTGAAGATATCGTCGATGCAATATCCAATAATAATCGCAATGCAGGCGGACAGTTTCTTGTTCTAGGGTCAGAAGAGTACCTTGTCCGTGGAATTGGTTTGCTTGAAAAGAGAGACGATCTCAAGAATATCCAACTTGAAGTCATCAATGGAACACCAATCCGGCTCGGAGACGTAGCGGATGTAAACTTTGGTCGGGAAATACGTCGAGGTGTTGTTACCCTCAATGGCGAACAAGAAGTCGTTGCCGGAATAGTAATGAAACTGTATGGAACAAATACCTCAGAAATCATTGAAGAACTTAACCTGAAAATTCCTGAAGTACAGAAGTCGTTACCCCGGGGAGTAGAACTCAAACCATACTATAATCAGGGTACGTTGGTAAATAATGCGATTAATACGGTACGAGATGCACTCTTTCAAGGTGCCCTGCTTGTAATTCTGATATTGGCATTCTTCTTAGGAAATGCCAGATCCGCTTTTATTGTGGCATTGGCCCTTCCGGTGTGCGCATTGATAGCTGCGATTTTCATGAGTTTTGCTGAAATGTCCGCCAACCTGATGTCCTTAGGAGGAATTGCTATTGCCATCGGAATGTTGGGGGATGCTTCAATTGTGATTGTCGAAAACATCTTTCGACTACTGGGTGATGACAAGTACAAGAATCGCAGTAAAATGGAAATTATTGTCGCGGCTTGTACGGAAGTGGCTAGACCGATCATATTCTCAGTCTCAATTATTATCATCGTGTTTGTGCCCTTATTTACACTTGAGGGAGTTGAAGGAAAGATGTTTTCTCCGATGGCATTTACTATCACCTTTGCTCTCTTGGGATCTCTGTTAGCAGCTTTAGTAATATCACCTGTCCTTGCTTCGTTCTTACTAAAGAAAGGATCACGAAAAGAATACTTTTTGGTCCGGTTCTTAAAAGGTATCTACAAACCGTTTCTGGGTCTTGTATTAAGATTCAAGGCTCTGGTTCTGATCCTGACAGTAGTGATCTTCATAGGTTGTCTGTTTCTGATCCCACACTTAGGTACGGAGTTTATTCCTACATTAGAAGAAGGTGCCATTCAAATCAATGTCACGATGGCGCCCTCTATCTCTTTAGTAAAAGCTACGGAGACCATTATGACCCTTGAGAGAGTTGTAATGGGGTTTGATGGCGTTAGACAAACCGTTGCAAAGATCGGCCGTCCCGAGGCAGGGAGTCATCCTCATCCCGTAAATTCATCACATATCCAAGTTCTGTTGAAACCTCAGGAGAGATGGCAGGAATATGATTCTAAAGAGGAGTTGATTGAAGCTCTGAATGAGACTTTGTCAGAATACCCCGGCATTCAGTTGATGTTCTCTCAGCCTATTCAGAATATGTTTGATGAGCTTCTTTCAGGTGTTAAGACTCAGTTGGCAATAAGGCTTTATGGAGAAGACCTTACCACCCTCCGCACTAAAGCAGAAGAAATAAAAGAAATCATACAGCCAGTAGATGGGCTTGTTGATCTTTCAACTGAACAGAGTTTTGGACAACCACAGGTTCAGATTGTTGCTGACCGAGAAGCATGTGCCCGTTACGGCGTTGATGTTTCGGGAATTCTTGAAGTTGTCGAACTTGCTATAGGTGGCGAGGTTATCTCACAGATTTACTTAAACACCAGGCGCTTCGGTATCTATGTTCGGTACGATGAACGCTTTCGCAACGATCCTGAATCAATCAGGAATTTACTGGTTCATTCATCAGATGGTGTTTTAATCCCACTTTCCCAGGTGGCTGAAGTAAAGACCATTATCGGGCCTATACAGATCAACCGTGAGAAGAATCAGAGAAGATGGATTATTTCCGGTAATGTGCGTGGTAGGGATATGGGTGGTGTCGTCGGTGATATCAGGAAACTCGTCAAAGACAATATTGATTTACCCCCAGGTTACTATCTCGAATACGGCGGACAGTTCGAAAATCAGGAACGTGCGATGAAAAGGCTGAGTATTATTGTTCCAGTGACATTATTTCTGATATTTCTTCTTCTGTATATGTCATTTGGCACACTCCGCAGTGCGACTCTGATATTCATCAATGTTCCTTTAGCACTAATCGGCGGGATTATTGGACTGTACGTGACAGGAGAGTATCTATCAGTTCCGGCATCAGTTGGATTTATAGCGCTCTTTGGTATCGCTGTTCAGAACGGCTTAGTCCTAGTGTCTTACATAAATCAACTGCGTGATGATGGTCTGCCTGCGTCAGAAGCTGTTATGGAGGCAAGTCTGTTACGCTTGAGACCTGTTCTAATGACGGCGCTGACTACTATACTTGGTTTGGTGCCATTACTCCTGTCACATGGTATTGGTTCAGAGGTGCAACGTCCTCTTGCTGTAGTTGTCGTGTTTGGACTGTTGTCATCCACTTTTCTCACTCTGGTGTTAATTCCCATTCTCTATGAATGGTTCACACCAAAAATGCGAGTTGACACAAAATAATAGAACTGGGTCGGAGTTTACCTCTGACCCATTGTAGGAGATATTTGATGAAGAAGATAGAGGCATATATAAAAGAACGGCGACTCGATG
>JAUVAR010000339.1 GCA_030591625.1 Candidatus Zixiibacteriota bacterium | reverse complement strand
ACTGATCATACTCACCATGTGCCTGAGCCGATGAAAAATGAAAATCTATAGCGTTATATCGTCTTGCTACTTTAGTGACCGCAAAACTATCAGTCGCCACCAAAAGAATCAGCAGCCCCAAAATTAATTGAATTCTATATCGTCTCATAAACTCTCCTATCAGTAGTAAATCTGGTTACGTACAATCCCCAGTATAATAAGCGTCAATGCAGTAAAAGCAATTTGAAAAACTCTTTCTTGATACAGATCGCCAGCTCCAGAGTTCCTCACCGTCGCAACTACTGCCTTGATTGTAGAAAAAAAGATTTATAACTTGCCCCATACAGCCGATCTTACTAATATAGGCGGCTGAATAGATTGTTAATATTTTCACAAAGTTAACCGGAAAGTAAAGATAAAATGCCTGGATCAAAAATAATCATTATCGGTGCCGGAGTTATGGGCCAAGGGTTGGCCGAAGCTGTTGCTACTGCCGGACTTGATGTCATGCTCATTGACCGCACCACCAAGCTCGCAGAAAAAGGAATCAGGGGCGTGGCCGATTCAATCGACCGCGAAATCGGTCGCTGGGGTCTTACAACATCCGACAAAAAAGCAATCCTCTCTCGAATTCACCCCTCCTCCGACCTGACCCAGGTTGAAGATGCCGAAATCGTCCTTGAGGCGATCCCCGAAAAACTTTCCGAAAAACAAGCCCTTTTTGCAAAACTCGACACTCTCTGCGAAAATAACACTTTGCTGATCACCAACTCCGGAACAATCTCAATTTCCGAAATAGCCTCGGTGACACAGCGACCAGAGAAAATTATCGGGATGCATTTCCTTAATCCGGTTACTCGGGTCCCGCTTGTTGAAATTGTTAAAGGTCTCAAAACCAATGATGAAACATTCGATCAGGCGGTCGCCTTTGCCGAACAACTCGACAAAAAATGGATCACCGTCAACGAATACCCCGGCTATGTTACCACTCGAATAATCGTTCCGCTTCTAAACGAAGCGATGCATGTCCTTATGGAAGGTGTCGCGTCGGCCGAAGATATCGACGACGCCATGAAGCTCGGATTCGGATTTAACGTCGGTCCCTTAGCCCTTGCCGACATGATGGGTCTTGACGTTGTCATGAACTGGATGGTCAACCTCTTAGGCGAATTATCCGAACACAAATACAACCCCTGCCCCGTTCTTCGTAAACTTGTCAGAGCCGGCCATCTCGGTGTAAAAACAAGAAGAGGATTCTTCAATTACGACGAAGAAGGTAATCGTATCAGTTCCAACAATAACAACAACACAGAGCTTGAGGTTGTATCATGAAAATCTTAGTTCTTAACTGTGGTTCATCATCGGTGAAATATCAGCTCATCGACAACACAACAAAAGTAGCTCTCGCCAAAGGTGCTATCACCCGAATCGGAATGTCTGCATCTGTTCTGACCCACAAACCACACGACCGCGAACTGGTAACAATTTCGGCCGAAATATTAGATCATATTCAAGCTGTCGAATATGTTGTTTCAATTTTGATGTCTGAGAATCATGGCGTTATTAAAAACCGTGAAGAAATCGACGCAGTCGGTCATCGTGTTGTTCATGGTGGTGAAAAATTCAAAGACTCTGTTTTAATCACTAAGGATCTTATGTCTGAGCTGCGTTCATTGATCGAACTTGCACCACTTCATAACCCCCATAATATTCGTGGTATCAATGCCTGTCAGAAAACTCTGCCGAACGCTCAAATGGTAGCAGTCTTTGATACTGCCTTTCATCAACAGATGCCACCTCATGCTTATATCTATGGTTTGCCGTATGTCTTTTACAAACGTTATGGTATCCGCCGTTATGGTTTCCATGGCACCTCGCATCGGTTCGTCTCAAATCGTGCCGCTGAAATGCTTGGCAAACCATTGGACGAATTAAAAATCATCACCGCTCATCTTGGTAACGGCGCTTCTGTTGCTGCGATTGATGGTGGTGTTTCTATTGATACGTCGATGGGTTTTACTCCCCTTGAAGGTTTGCTAATGGGTACTCGTTCGGGTGATCTTGATCCGGCGATCATTTTACATATTATGGCGCGTGAAGAATTATCGTTGCATGAAGGCAATACTCTTTTGAACAAACATTCCGGACTGGCCGGCATTTCTGGTGTGTCTTCCGATGTGCGCGAAGTTATTGAAGCATCCGAGGATGGTAACAAAAACGCAGCTATCGCAATTGACAGTTATTGCTACCGTCTGAAAAAATACATCGCCGGTTATGCCGCTGCACTCGGTGGACTTGACGCCCTTGTCTTTACCGCTGGCGTTGGCGAGAATGCTCCACTTATTAGAGCGAAAACTTTGGAGGGGCTTGCGTTCATGGGTATCGCGCTTGATGATGCGAAGAATGAAAAAGCTGTCGGCACAGAATCAGATATTTCGCTTGAAGGTTCACAGGTTAAGACACTTGTTGTACCGACTAACGAAGAACTCGTTATCGCTATGGACACCCAGCGTATTATTGACGCCTCAAATTGACAGCTGACTTATGTACCCCACCCAGAGCGATAGTGT
>JAUVAR010000237.1 GCA_030591625.1 Candidatus Zixiibacteriota bacterium | reverse complement strand
GCCAGCTCTTTTTTCTCCAAGAAACAGATTGTATTTCGATGAGCCAGAAGCGTCGGTGTGTCCAACAATTTCGATCAACGAAGATGGATTAGCACCCATCTTGGTACCTGCTTCGTTTAGAATCTGTCCGGCAACTTCATCAACATCGTAGCTGTCATAATCGAAGTTGATTTCGGCTTCCCAGATAATCTGGTAATTTTCAAAGCCTTTAGCTTCGTTGAGAGCCATGTCAGTTTTCTTTTCAAGCTCAACTGCCAGACTTTGCAACTTTTGGAGACCAGTTGAATTAGCATCAGCTTTTGCCTGGACCGAACCGATCTTGGAGTCAGACCTTGCTTCAGAATCCGATATCTGCTGTGCTACATAGTCCTTGTTGACGCCACAACCGGAGGCCATCAAGAGTAAGAGCAGACCAAAGAGGATGAGTTTTGATTTCATGAATTAGATCCTTTAAATATAAATTATATAGTTCTCTGTCGATAACGGTCAAAATTAAGTATGCTCAGGTTGACGTGCAACAAAAAAAGAAAGAAGTATTATGTAGAAGTAACGATTTTTAGAACGCTGCAATATGTGAACTATTGCTTTATAGCACCTGCTGTAATCCCTGATACGATATGACGTTGCAAAAACAGAAATAGTGCGAGGACAGGCAGAACTGCAAGGCTTGAACCGGCCATCAAATGTTGCCAGTCAACTGCTTGATGACCCTGGAACAGAGCCAGAGCGACCGGAAGGGTACGCAGGGAGTCGCTTAGAGTCAGTATATATGGAAACAGGAATGAATTCCAATTGGTGAAAAAGACCTGAATTGCAAGCACCGCCAGAGCTGGTTTGCAGACTGGCATAACGATTCTAAATATAATACTTAGCTCACTGGCACCATCAATACGGGCAGCTTCCTCCAAAGATGGCGGGACTGATTCGATATACTGTTTCACGAGAAAGATACCAATCGGATTAACCAGCCAGGGGAGAATTAGAGCCCAGTAGGTGTCATAGATACCTGCCTCGACACACAGGATGTATAACGGGATAATTATTACGTGCGCAGGAATCATCACTACAAGCAATACTGAGGCGATCAATATTTTGTTTAGTCGCGTACGGAATCTGGCGAGTGAATAGGCGACCATGAAACAGAAGAAGATATTACCGAGTGTTACTACTACGCCAATCAATACAGAATTTATAAGGGGGCGAAGCATATTCCCTGTAGCGAACAGGTCAGCAAAATTTACGAATGTTATAGTGAGGTTCGATAGTGAGGCGATTCCAGAGATTGAACCGGCCGGCATTAAAGATACTCGAAACATCCATAGCATTGGAAATATCATCACACCAAGTATCAAACTCAATACAGTATAGCGAGTCAGCTTTGACAATAACGACGATGAGCCTACCATAGTGGTTGCTTCCTTCGCATCAACGCAAACTGTATTAACGAAAAACCACCTATTATTAAAAATAGCAAGTATGCAGCAGCCGAGGCATAGCCTAAGCGGAAATCGGTTCGCAGACCAGTTTCATATATGAAATAGACTATAGTCGAAGTTTCAAATTTACCTGAGGTCATCACGAATATTTCAATGAACACTTGAAATGATTTAATCGAATTGATCACAAGAATGAACAATGCGACTGGTTGCAATAATGGAAGTGTGATAGAAAAGAACTGTCGTATTCGTGAAGCGCCGGCTATCTCTGCCGCTTCATATAATTCGTCCGGGATCGCTTTGAGTCCGGCTAAAAATATCAGCATGTAGTAACCAACCGACATCCAAACATCCATCGCCATTATAGAATAAAGAGCGGTAGATGAATCAAAAAGAAATCCATGTTCGGGGGGAGTAAAACCGATCATGGCAGCAAGCGTAGCAACGTAGCCACCACGTTCATATAGATTTGCAAAGATTAGTGCAATGACAACCATTGAAGTAATCGACGGAAGAAAATAAGCTGAACGAAATAATGCTCGTCCTTTGAAGTTTCTGTTTACAAGCAGAGCGAGTCCCAGTGAGATGATCGTCGTGACAGGAATTGTCCCGAGCACAAAGATAAAGGTGTTGGAGAGTGAATCCAAAAAAGATTGATCGGAAAGCAGTTCTTTATAGTTAGCCAGTCCAATCCATTCGGAGCCTTTCAACAACTGGTAGTCGGTGAAACCGATTATCAACGAATGGACTAACGGGATAGCCCAAAATATCAAGAAAGTTAGAATCCAGGGTGAGGCAAGCAGCAGGGCTGTTTTTCTGCTCTGTTTCATTTTTTCTTCAGGTTAGTTATTTTGATTTGAGCGTCACGTAATGCAGTTGCCGGAAGTCCCTGTCCAAAGAGTGCATCTTCAATCGCCTCTTCTATAATATTTTCAATATGCACCCAGTCAGGATCGACCGGCGGATGGACCGCGAGTCTGATCTGTCTGATAAAAGCCTGAAGGTTTTCATTCTCGGCGAAGTAAGGGTCCTTCTGAGCCTCTTTCGATGATGGGTTAGCTGAGTAGTTAGCCTTACAGAACTTTATCTGATTTTCGGGTGAGGTAATAAAGCGTATTAATTTCTTGGCTGCTACTTTGTTCTCGGAATTTGCGTTGACTGCGAGGAATTCACCACCTTTGAAAGAATAACCGGGATACTTGAGACCTGGCACATTGGTAATGACGAAATCGATATTCCGTTTTTCGAGTTCGATTCTCTTAAGCAACCAGTCACCCGATTGAACAAAACCGATTTTGCCGTCAAGGAACGCATCTTCAATTTGTCGCTGTGTCCCAACATAACCGGTTGAGTCGTGTAACTCTTTATAGTATATCAACGCATCGACTGCCTGAACCGATGAGATGATGCAGTACTTGCCGTCATCGGTAAATAATTGTGCATCCATCGACCAGAAGAAGGGAAGGAACTTTTTATAGAGCCTGTGTTTCTCGGCAGTATTTGATCCAAAGCCATAGATTTTATTACTGAGTGAATCAATTTTGTATGCGACCTCCTTGAAATGATCAAGAGTATAGGGTACAAAATCATTGTCATACCCGGCTCTCGTAAGGAGAGTGCGATTGACATACATAACACGCGTTCCCAAAAACCAGGGGCGAGCATAAATCTTTTCATTATAGGTGGCCATCCCCCAACCCTGAAAATCGGCACTGTCACTTGAAACAAATTCACCAAGATCTGCCAGATGGCCCGACTCTGCAAACTGTGCGATCCAGTCTGAGCCAAGCTCTACAACATCGGGGCCTCGTCCGGTGGAAAAGGCTATAACAATCTTTTCATGCCCGTTGGACCAGGTGAGGTCGGTTAGTTCGACTTCTATATCAGGATTCTGTTTTTCGAATTCATCAACAATAGCCTGAATAGTCGGGCGAATATTGGGGTCAGTCCAAAATTGCCACCAGGTTACTTTAGTTTGGCCAATTGCTGTGCTGGCCATTAGAAAAAGGGCCAATGATATAAAAGCGATACGTCTTGACATTGTTATTACCTTTATTTGTAATCAATTATTGAGAGCTAATATATTCGAGCCAAACAGTCAGAGCAAACAAAAATCTTTTTGTTGAATGAGGCTATATATATTTGCATTCTCTTATCTATATGTTAACTCTCCCAACAATAATGCTACTTTTAGCTCTACCTGATTGGATTCACCCCGACAGACTGCTGGTACTGTGTGTTGCTCTTATAACTATTGGTATTGTTCTCTTTACTACATTACGCAGTGAAAAGGTGGGGGAGCATAAAATGAGAGAGATCGCCGGCTTAAAAGCGGTCGAGGAGGCTATCGGTCGAGCAACCGAAATGGCGAGACCACTTCTATTTACACCTGGATGGGGTGGTGATATACAGCGTCCTACTACAATTGCGTCATTGAATATTTTGAGTCATGTCGCAAGTAAAACGGCGGATTACGACTGCCAGCTTATTTATCCAACCCATGATCCGGTAATTATGGCGGTCGCGCAGGAAGTTGTGCAAGAAGCATACGCTCGGGCTGGCCAGCCGGAGCGATATGTGCCTGATGATATCCAATATGTTTCATCATCCCAATTTGGATATGCGGCGGCAGTTGATGGTTTGATAACAAGAAAAAAGCCCGCTTCGATATTTATGCTTGGTACTTTTGAGGCGGAATCTTTGATTCTGGCAGAGACCGGTAACTCAGTAGGTGCAATTCAGATAGCGGGGACAGATTCGACAATACAACTATCATTCTTTATTGTCGCCTGCGATTATACTTTGATAGGTGAAGAGCTATTTGCCGCATCGGGATATTTATCGGGTGATAAATCAATTCTCGCCTCGGTTCGTGCACAAGATATGATGAAGATATTAATTGCGGCAGTTCTTTTGATCGGTGTTGTCTGGGCTACAATTGATCCGTCATCCGATTGGTGGAGATTCTAATGAAGCGCAAACTCCCACAGTTGGTTTGTGCCCTTTTTGGCTTGATTCTTTTTGCCGTCTATTTCTCAAAGAGCACGACAGCAAGTGCAATCAATGAAACGATTACTC
>JAUVAR010000040.1 GCA_030591625.1 Candidatus Zixiibacteriota bacterium | reverse complement strand
GGGTCTAAATATAGTTCGGCGGAGTTGGCCATGAGGGTGGCGTAGTCGTAGAGTTTGAGTGGTTCTGCGAAGAGGTCATCGAATGATGTTAGTTTATATGGGATGTCTAATGGGAAGCGACTCCAGTAGCCTTTTGGCTGATAGCCTAAATCAGTGCGATCGAAGCCGACTTCTGAGAGGACTTTGGTGAGGATGTCTTCTGTGTCCTGCGCAAGCAGACAGATTGGTAGTAATAATGCTAATATGAGTGAGATTGTGATGAGCTTCATATATCTCTCCGAAAAAAGAGTAAGTTTTGCTTTACTCGCAAGTAACAGAATTGTATTGTAGGCGGCAAATAAATATTTATGGTTGTTGGAGAGGATAAGCGTCCACTAATGGTGGGCGCCATATGAAAAGTAAGTCGTCAGGTCACACCCCCACGGAGCGTGGATGCAAGACCTGACGAAACTTTGGAAGGATTATGGGGCAGACGAGGGTCCGTCTGGGCGGACCGCCCACTTGAAAAAAAATGCCAAGACCACAGGGGTCTTGGCCTACAAGAAAAAACATATTGATCGGTCAGGCAGAGTCACCTGACCGCACATGATGGAGAGGATATGATGAAGAGATTTACAATTGTTTTGATGGCACTTGCGATGTTTGTCGGCTGTACGGCAGAGCAAGAAGATGCCAAAATTGACACAACTAAAGCTGAACCTGTGATGGCTACTATTTATGACGGTGAGAAGCACCTTACGAATGTGCGTCAGATTAGTTTTGGTGGTCAGAACGCAGAGGCGTATTTTTCGTATGATGCAAGTGAGTTGATTTTTCAGGCGATGGTTGATTCGATGGAGTGTGATCAGATTTTCCGCATGAATGTTGATGGCAGTAATGTTCGTCCGATCTCTAACGGTGCCGGTGTGACCACTTGTTCGTTCATTGCGCCGGATAACAAATCTGTAATTTATGCTTCGACATATCTGGCCGGAGATGAGTGTCTCCCCAAGCCAGATCATTCGCGGGGCTATGTATGGCCGTTGTATAATTCGTTTGATATTTTCAAGGCTGATCCGGATGGGTCGAATATTGTTCGTTTGACTGAGACTGACGGGTATGATGCTGAGGCGGTTTATTCACCTAAAGGTGACAAGATTATATTCACATCGGTACGCAACAGTGATCTTGATTTATACATTATGAATCCTGATGGTTCTGGTGTTGAGCAGATTACTGATGAAATTGGGTATGATGGTGGAGCGTTTTTTGGAATCAACGGTGAGTGGATTGTCTGGCGGGCATCACGACCTGAGGGTAAAGAACTTGAGGATTACCAGTCGTTGTTGGCTGAAGGGATGATTCGTCCCTCGAAATTGAATCTATACATTATGAATTTGACTGAGCGTAAGCCGATTCAATTGACAGATAATGGTAAGGCGAATTTTGGACCATATTTTCATCCCGATGGTAAGCATATTATTTTCTGTTCTAATCTTGCATCTGAGTCAGGACGGGATTTTGATCTTTTCTTGATTAACATTGATACGAAAGAGATTGAACAGGTGACTTACAATAAAACGTTTGATGGTTTCCCGATGTTCTCGCATGATGGCAAGACGCTTGTGTTTGCATCGAATCGTGATAATAAGATTACGGGCGAGACAAACGTATTTATAGCTGATTGGGTCTGGTAGAGATTTTTAGGAATCAGAAGTCATAAAAAAACGGTCTGTCATAAACTGACAGGCCGTTTTCTTGTTTCACTTGATTATTAGAAACCGCCGGAGGTTGTTCGATATACGATGCCTTCGGCTCCGATGATGAGGCCTGTGTCGGCTGCGAGGAATTCAATCTCGTCGAGTTTTGGGAAATTGGTGTCTGGATTGGGGAGGTATTGTCTGATCCAGGTATCACCGCCATTTTCGGTAAACATGATTTTTCCGCTATCTCCGACAATCCATCCAAGCTCTGAAGTGTAGAAATAGACATCGAACAGAGAAACAGATATGCCGATTTCAACCTGTTCCCAGCTGTCTCCGGCATTGTTGGTTTTGAGGACGGTTCCATGAGATCCAACTATCCAACCGTTGTTGAAGTCGATAAAATCTATACCTAACAGATCGTTGTTGACTGGAGAGGCTTGTTCTGTCCAAACTTCACCTGCGTTCAATGTCCTGAGAATTGTTCCATGGTTTCCAACAATCCATACGGTGGTACCATCGGTGGCATCAATGTCACCAAGTGAGAATATATCACCTGCCGGATTCCATTGGGCGGTCCAGGTAAGGCCTCGGTCGGTTGATCTTGCAATTGCACCAAAGTGTCCGGCAACGTAGGCGGTGTCTTCGGAGACTGATATGATAGAGCGGAAAGTTGAGCCGGGGTTGATTGGAATGTTTTCTATCTCAGTCCAGTTGAGACCTGCATCTACGCTTCTAAGAATCATAGCTGAGTCGCCCGCTATCAGAGCGATTGTGTCGTTAACAAAGGTGATTCCACCGAATTTGGTGCCGTTCCAGTATTCCAATCTATCCCATGTTTGTCCGGCGTCAATGCTGCGGAAAGCAACCCCTATATCTTCGGCCCCTGAAAGGATTGAACCAACTGTCCAGATGATATCATCTGTGAGAAATTTTAGACCATCGAGCGTATGGATAGGGTTGATGCCTGTATTTGAAAGCTCCCATGATGAAACAGCGAGAACGACTTCGACAAGATTAGTGTCATTCTCGGCTTCGGGAGAAGAAACAATCAGGGTGTCGATATGTAACCCGGTTCCCGAACCAGTTGGATCGACAGTTACAGAAATTGTGTCGGGAGCTGTTCCTGATGTTTTTGAGAGGGTGATCCAATCGGCGTTGTTGGTAACTGTATATTCGAGGTTACTATTACCCGGGTCTTCAATTATGATTGATTGTGGTTCGAGATCGGGGGCTCCAATAACCCAACTATAGGTAAGTTTATTGGGTGAGACTCTTATTGTTTTTGAAACATCAAAAGTGACTTTTATAAAAACCGGAGAGTTTTCTGCCAAAATATCTGTCAGCCTGATAGAATCGACGCTGACCCCTGCATTTGCTAAGGCAGTTGATATCGTCACAACTATTGTATCCGGATCGGTACCATGTGTAGTTGCTAAATTAATCCAGTTAGCATCGGTTGTTGCCCTGACATCAAGTGTTTCGCCACCGCTATTGTTGATATAAATTCTTTGTTTAGGCGGGTTGACCCCCCCGGCGGTAGCTTCAAAGTAGAGCTCAGAAGGTGAAGGTGAGATAACAGATTTAAAAGAGGGGATAACAATCTCTTTCTTGGAACAACCGAACGTGAATAGTAGTATTGATATAAAGATTAAGCCGAAAATTGTTTTGAGCATATTTCCTCTGTAGCAGAAGGGTGTTCTTATCCTTAACTGTTTATATTCTTACAACTTATAAACGGGCAGATAGTGAATATGTCAAAGGAAAAAAAAGACCTGATCGATGATCAGGTCTGGAATAAGGGACTTATTGACTCGTGTTTGTCATTCATATTCTGTTTCGGCGATGTAATTGCGCAAATCTTTAATTTCCATCAGTTGCAGCTCATGTTTTGTAGATCGCCACTGAAGTTTTTTCGGTTTACGAGTTTTCTTGTTGCTCTTATTCCCATGTTGTTCATCAAAATCAAAATCATCTTGTCCTGTTGCCTGAGGTTTGGCAACTTTCTTCCATCTGTGCGTCTTAGGTCTCAACTGTTGGCTCCCTTCAATCTGAAAACATCGGCACTTGTCTTACAAAAAATATATCGACATTTGGATTATGCAGGACTGCTTTGGAGCTAAAATATCCACAAGTATCAGCTTAAATGGGTCATAATCATACAGCGATATTATGGATTTGGGGTTTCATGCAGTTACTTATTTGGCAATTATTGTGACAAAAGATTCAGAGTCCGCATAATTTTGCTTACCGCCTGCAATCAGGTGGATATTGGGGTATCCCCTTACTTATTCAAATTTGTGATTGAATCATAACGACTTACGTGACTGCGTAGTGATCCGTACATGGCGAGCTAAGATGGGCACGTCTTATGCTCAAACAGGTGTCAGATGAGAAGTTATGAATAAGGGAGATATGATGTTAGAAAACAGATATCATCGTGGATTTGACAACGACCGACTGGTTTCAATATCTGAACCAAGAGTCCGCAAGGATGAGGGCGGATACTATATTATGTCACTATCAGAAAATAGTAAGGTCTATTTTGAAGACTTCTACCGTTTTCTTGAGGCAGCTACTGAGGTTGCAATCGGTGTGAGAGATTCACTTAAAGAAAAGATAGCTGAGACACCGACAGACAATTCAGAGACTCACGCATATTATAGAGCAAAATTGATAATCTGTGATATCGTTATAAAGACAGTTCGCAGGTTCTATACAGATTCATCTAATTTTGGGATTATAATGACCCCGTGGTGTTTTGGGACTGTCGTACTTGAAAAAATCGAAGTTTATCGTGACAGATTATCTCGTGGCGATGTAACGGATCCTAATATTGAAGAGTATCCTTATTATGTTGTTAGATATCTTGATGAGATTTACAAGTCTGAGCTTTTGATGCTCTTTGATTTCCCGGAAAAGGCATTTCAGATGCGCTGGCAGTATTCTGAGTTACTTCGCCGCTATTCCAAGGTTTTGGGTGATATAACGACCCGCCTTTCATCGGTATTGAAAACAGTCAAGAATCTGGGTGCCCAGACTTAAGATTAGCTTATATAGGTCTCCTACGACCCCCAAGCCCGCCCTTTTCCTTAAGGGGCGGGCTTTTTTTAAAGAAGTTAGATATAAGTGCCGATATATTACTCATATATTAATATGAGTAAGTGTAGTTGGAAACGGTCGCCCCTTTGACCTCAATAATTGTATGACATCAACAGCGATTAAAAACAGAGCCGAAGAAAAGTATATGCCAATCTATCTGGACTCGATCCGGGTTGATTCGGTAATCGACTTCGACTTATATCTAAGTATTGATAAGCAGTTGGTACTTTATCGTGCGGGCAACCTTCCCTTTACTGAGCGAACCAGGCAGAAGCTATTAGAAAACAATGTTGATCGTTTGTTTGTAGGTTTTGATTCCCGCAAGAAATATCAGAAATATATTGAGAAGAATTTAGATAAGATATTAACTGATCCTTCGATTCAGGAGACCAAGAAAGCTGGTATTCTTTATGAGACTTCAGCAGGCTTGGTTAAAGAGGTGCTTAGCAATCCTACCTATGGTGAAAATATCCAGAGATCGAAAGAGATGGTTACCAATACGGTTAACTTTATTTTAAAAGGTCAGGATGCATTTCATAATTTGCTGAAGATTACATCATTCGATTATTACACTTATACTCATTCGGTAAATGTCTGTACCTTTGCAATCGCTCTGGCTCAGCAGATCGGATTCAATGATGAGGAGTTTTTGAATAACCTTGGGGTTGGTTCGCTTCTTCATGATATAGGTAAGTCGAAAATTTCTGACCGAATTATCAATAAACGTACTGCGTTGACTCCGATAGAATTTGAAATCATGAAAAAACATCCGAAGTGGGGTGTTGATATTTTACAGGAATCGGAAGAACTCTCCGAAGAAATTTACTACCCGGTACTACAGCATCATGAACGGGGAGACCGACGTGGTTATCCCGTCGGTCTTTCGCTTGATGAATTGCATATCTTTTCAAAGATTGTAGCTGTAGTCGATTCGTTTGATGCTATGACGACCGAACGGGTTTATCAAAAGGCTATGGAGTCATATCCCGCTCTTAAAATTATGTTCTCTCTCAAGGGTGCGTACGACGAAGAAGTGATGCGCGCTTTTGTTGACCTTATGGGTCCGGCCGGTCTTACTGATCTTTAATTTTACCAGACTTTAAATTGTAGTCCTAATCCGAGCGATTGTTTGAATCTTCCGCTTTTGCTTATCTCTTTGTCATATAATAATTGGGTGTAGATATTGACGCTGATAATTTTCGTGACAGTGGCGTTGATGATATTTTCCCAGTTTAGATCAACTGCTTTCCAATAATCTTCTGATTCGGTTCCTGCAACTTCATTCTTCTTGGAAAACCAAAATGCTTTGTAGAGGATGAGCTTGCTTGTAAGTAGTATGTTTTCATCGAGGGTCAAGCTGATGTCGGTGACAGATTCAATGCCACCATCGGTCAGGTTCGAATCGGTCGTTTCCCAGGTCGAGTCGGGGTTGATAATAATAGCATCTTTAAAAATTTGGCGTACTGCTAAACCAAGCCGACTGGAAATCAGGTTTTTATCTTTCTCGAAGAATTTCCGGGAAATACCTGCAGTCTCTGTGAGGATCATTGGGTTTAGATATCTTTTCTTGGGTCCAAAGGAGGCATCGGCAAAACGTGACTCCAATCTGACGGCAATAAATGGGTCAACGTACTTATTGAGAGTGAAGCGCATGACATTTTCCCAGTCGATAAGATCGGTTGAGATACGTGGTTTGCTCCAATTTCCGGATGTATCCTGAACAAGGGTCTGTCCAAAGGAAAGTTTTAGGGTAGATTTTAGGTCGAGAAAATCACCAAACGCTTTTTCGGCTGTTCCATTACTGTTCGCGACCCAACTGGCAGAGCCATTTTCTCCACCAACCCATGAGTCAGAATATGCTATTTGGGTGACGTTCAGGTTTAAGATCAGAGTCTTTTTCCATCCTGTATTGGTGCTATCTTGTGCCTGTGCGGGAGAAACAACCGCGAAGAGGGCGATAGCAAATAATGTAATTAGCATGAAGATTTTGTTAGACATTTTAAGAGCCTTTATTTTATGGTAGTTATTGACTGTTACGATCATATAATTCTTTTCATTCTTAGTCAAGAGCGTAGTCAAGAGTGTAGTCAAGAGCGGAGTCGAGAGAATGTACCGTTGCGTAACAGTTTAAACTGTGCAACAGTTTCTGGTAATCGTCAGGTTTTTAAAATTGTGCTAAGTAAAGTGAGTAATATATTATGTTTCGCATGGAGGAAATATGAAAGAGATAGTTAAAACAAAAGATGCCCCTGGTGCTATAGGGCCATACTCTCAGGCTGTAAAAGTAAAGTGTGGTGAGTTACTGTATATTTCGGGACAGATTCCGCTTGATCCTGAGACTATGGAAATAGTTGGCAAGACTGCTTCGGAACAGTGTCAACGTGTGATGCAGAATTTATCGGGTGTTCTTGCGGCCGCTGGTGCAGATTTTTCCAACGTAATCAAAACGACGATTTATTTGACTGACATGAATGATTTCGGTCCTGTAAACGATATGTATTCGACATATTTTACAAGCAATCCACCCGCTCGTGCATGTGTTGAAGTAAGTCGTTTGCCTAAAGATGTTAAAGTTGAAATAGAAGCTATAGCTGTGTTATAGGATAATATAACTTATTGAATGGTTTCTAAGATACGAGTCAAATACGGTATTATAAGTCAGTATTGCGTTGACGTGTCCTCTATATAGAGTTATATACACCTCTGATATATTGACAGAATACAGGAGACAATAAGTGGCAAAGAAAGATTCAAGCCGCCGGGATTTCATTAGTTGGTTCCTTGGCGGAGGCACCTTGGCTACGTTGGGAGCGATAGCCTATCCGGCGATGCGGTTTATTAATCCGCCGGAGTCAGGTGAGGCTAATGTTTCACAACTTAAGTTACCTTTTGGGCGGCCCGAAATTCAGGCGGAGCCATCAAATGGAAAGACATTTAAATTTGGACGAGATCTTGGGATTATAGTCTTGACTGAAGCAGGAGATTTGAGGGCGTTTGCTGCCACCTGCACGCATCTTGATTGTACTGTCCAGCATCGTCCTGATTTGGGTATCCTTTGGTGCTCGTGTCATAATGGTCGTTACGATCTGGATGGTGGAAACATATCTGGTCCACCTCCAAGACCTCTGGAAAAATATGTAGTTAACGAAGTTGGTGATGATATCTTCATCAAGAAGGAGGAAGTATAATGTCTGCTTCTAATTCTGGTAAAGATGAATCTCTGATATCGAAGGGTTACGATTGGATTGACAGTCGCTTTAAGATTGATGCGCTTGTTGAATATATGAGTCACAAGGTTGTGCCTCTGCATTCTCATTCGATATTTTATTATCTTGGTGGAATAACGCTCTTCCTGTTTTTGATACAGGTAGCGAGTGGTATTTTGCTTCTGATGTATTATAGGCCGGGTGCAGATTCAGCTTATGAATCTGTCAGGTTTATTATTTCTGAAGTTGAATTTGGATGGTTGGTGCGGGCGATTCATTCGTGGTCGGCTAACCTGATGGTCTTTGGTGCATTTATCCATATGTTTACTGTCTTTTTTACCAAAGCTTACCGAGCACCTCGCGAACTTACATGGTTTTCCGGTATCGGTCTTTTAGCCCTTTGTATGACATTCGGTTTTTCGGGGTATCTGCTTCCATGGAATGAACTAGCTTTCTTCGCGACTCGTGTTGGAACGGGAATGGCTGGCGCTGTGCCTGTAATTGGTGAGCAATTGCTAATTGTAATGCGTGGTGGTGAGGGAGTTACCGGTGCTACAATCGGTCGTTTCTTTGGACTTCATGTTGCTATCCTTCCGGCTGCATTTACAGTTTTACTGACCATTCATTTGGCTGCTGTTCAAAGGCAGGGAATGAGTGAGCCGGTTGACTGGGTGAACAAGCCTGAGAGTGAAAAGAAGTATATGAAGTTTTTCCCGCATTTTATTTATCGAGATGCTTTAGTATGGTTGATTGTTCTAAATATACTCGCTTTGTTGGCTGTTATATTCCCGGATGGTATCGGTGTTGTTCACTGGCCACTTGGCGAAAAAGCAGATCTGTTTGGTGTTCCACCGGCGGTTATTCGTCCTGAATGGTATTTCATGTTTGCTTTCCAGGCATTAAAAATGTTGCCTGCTCATGTTTGGTTTTTAGAAGGCGAACTGTTTGGAATTATAGCATTTTCGGTTGGCGGTCTGCTTTGGGCAATGGTACCATTTTTGGATCGTAAATCAGTTAAAGGTAAAGAACCTAAGCTCGTAATGGCTTTTGGTGTTTTTGTTGTCATCTTTATACTGGCAATGACAATTGTCGGATATTTGGTAGAGTAGGAGAAAGCTATGAAGAAACTAATATTCATATTGATTTTGTTTGTTCCGGTTCTCGTACTCGCTGGCCAGAACAATTGTTTGACCTGTCATCAGGATTTTGAAGATGACGATGGTCCCTCGCATATATTTTCGCGAGACGTGCATTCCCAAAAAGGGATCGGCTGTGTCGATTGTCATGGCGGTGATGCATCACTTGAGGATATGGATGAAGTTCGTGAAGTGAGAGGATACCGTGGAGTTCCATCACATCGTGAAGTTCCTGACTTTTGTGCACGATGTCATTCTGATGCTACATATATGCGGAATCATAATCCGGCATTAGCAACGGATCAGCTTGATAAATATAAGACTTCTGTTCATGGCGAGCGCTTGTACCGCAATAATGATAAGAAGGTTGCGAATTGTATTTCCTGTCATTCGGTGCATGAAATGGGGAATGGTAAAATGCCACATTCCTCCACGCATCCGTTCAATATTCCTTATACCTGTGGGAAGTGTCATTCTAACCCTGAGTATATGGCTGAGTATGGGATAGCGACCGACCAGTTACACAATTTTGAACAGTCGGTTCATGGAAAGGCATTGCTTGAGAAACGGGATGCTGGAGCTCCGGCCTGTAATGATTGCCATAGTAACCATGGTGCGGCACCGCCGGGGACTGAAAACCTTGCTGCCGTTTGTGGAACTTGTCATGCTCTTGAAGCTGAGCTTTTTGTGAAATCGCCTCATAATGATGCATTTAACGAGAAGAATTTCCCAATGTGTGAAACCTGTCATTCCAATCATCTGGTGGTGAAACCATCTGACGCTATGATCGGTGATAAACCTCCGTCTGTTTGTATTCGTTGTCATAGTGACAATGACGGCACCAAAGGTTTGGAAACGGCAAAGGCATTTCGTGGGATGATTGATATGGTTGTAGCTGGGCGTGAAGAAGCACATATAGCCCTCCGAGAAGCTATTACCAAAGGAATGATGACAACCGATGAAGAGCTGAGGCTCAAAGAAGTTGATCAGGCTCTTATTCAGACCCGTACTCAGGTGCATTCATTCAATATGGAAGATATGTCACCTCATGCAGTTTTGGGTAAAGCGCTGACTGATACAGTTAAGGCGAACTCGGCAGGACTTATCGATGAGTATTATTTCCGTCGTAAAGGACTTGGGTTAGCTTCGCTGTTTATTACGTTGATGGCGATTGGTCTTTATATAAAGATCCGCAGGCTTCCGTAACAATTGGTTATAATTTGACTTATGAAGGCCTGAGGATTTTCCTCGGGTCTTTTTTTTGTTTGGGTTCACGGTGACTTTTATTGTTGACGAAGAACATAAAAAGGTGTGATCATTACAGGATTAAAGTTGTGACGTTTGAGTAAAAATGTTATGTAACAGCTTGTTAAAACGGCCGGTAGGTGTTGTGGTCGTTCTAATTGTGCGCGAAGGAGTTGGAGTTTTTAATAAAGGCAGAAAAATCGCTTGACATTATTTGTAAAGTGGCTTTCTTGCGCCTTCGTTAATTGTGAATTGTGTCACATGGTATGTTGAGACGGCAGAGGATATTGCAGCATGACAGAGTACATTTCAATTCTTATGTTTCTGCTGGTAGGCACCGGGATAGTTCTGTTTACATTCTTCCTGTCGAGCCTTCTGAGACCTCGCAATCCATATCCTGAGAAGGGTTTGGCGTACGAATGCGCCGAAGACCCGATTGGTGATTCCTGGATTCAGTTCAATAACAGATTTTATATTTTCGCCCTTATATTTGTCATCTTCGATGTTGAGGCAGTTTTGCTCTTTCCATGGGCGGTAGCCTTTGGACAGCTTGGACTTTATGCTCTTGTCGAAGTGATTATTTTTGTTTTTATATTATTCTTCGGTCTTTTTTATGCATGGAAAAAGGGAGCGCTCAAGTGGGTATAATCAAGAAATTGCCAATCTATACTGAGAAGATCCCCGGTGGATCACTTATTCTTACATCTGTTGAGACTGTGCTTCATCAGGCTCAGGCGAAATCTCTTTGGTATCTCCTTTTTGGAACTGCCTGTTGTGCTATTGAACTTATGTGCGCTGGTGCATCTCGATATGACTTTGACCGTCTTGGTATGATTTTCCGTGCATCGCCTCGTCAGGCTGATCTGATTATTGCGGCCGGAACGATTACCAAGAAGATGGCTCCAAGGCTCAGACGCCTTTATGATCAGATGGCCGAACCTCGCTATGTTATAGCGATGGGTGGTTGCACGATCAATGGTGGTCCGTTCTATTATGATTCTTATGCTGTCGAGAAGGGTATTGAACATATTATACCGGTTGATATTTTTATCCCGGGATGTCCTCCTCGTCCGGAATCGTTACTTGAAGGTTGTATTCATCTGCAGGAAAAGATAAAGAAGCAGAAACTGAGCGATTGGCAGGAGAAGTAGTTTGACCAAGGATCAACTCAAAGAATATATCAGTGGCCAATTCTCTGGCAGGCTGACCTGGCTTGAGAGTGGGAAGTATGATCTTCTGTTTGAGGTGACTGCTGAAAATCTTGTTTCGGTTTCAAAAGCTTTACGTGACGACGAAAAGCTGAAATTTGATTTCTTCTGCAATCTTGGTGGTGTCGATACGGGTGAACGTTTTGAAGCGGTTTATTCGATAGCATCAACTGAGTTTAAAATTCGTATCGATTACAAAGTCATCATACCATACGATAAGGCTGAAATTGAATCGGTTCAGACGATCTGGCCTGCCGCTAATTGGTATGAACGTGAGATGTGGGAACTTTACGGCATCAATATAAAGAATCATGACAACTTGACGCGTTTCCTTTTGCCTGATGATTGGGATCAAGGTTATCCGATGAGGAAAGACTGGGATGCGCCTGACTTCAAAAGGATGCCGGAACTATAATATGGGCAAACTGAGAACTCAGGAATATGAAATCAACATGGGGCCACACCATCCTGCTACGCATGGGGTATGTCGCCTTGTGCTTACAATGGACGGTGAGAAGGTTCTTAAAATTGCACCGGTCATTGGTTATTTGCATCGTTCGCTTGAGAAAATTTGCGAGAACCGCACTTATGCTCAGTGTATTCCGATTCTTGATCGTTTTGAATATGTGACTGCGATGTCGTGCAACTATGTATTTTCGCTTGCTGCCGAACGGCTTGCCGAGATCGTTGTGCCCGACCGAGCTGAATACCTTCGCGTAATTATGCTCGAACT
>JAUVAR010000163.1 GCA_030591625.1 Candidatus Zixiibacteriota bacterium | reverse complement strand
CCAAAACTGATCAGAAAGACTCTCATTTCAGGATTGTTATACAATAGTAAGAATATATAAAATGTAAGAAATTCGCACTCAAATGATTGTTGGCCCCCCGCCCGATCTGCCGATACTCAAACTATGAATACAAAGACCAAAATCCCCGAGTCGTTCTCAATTGACCATACAGTTATGTCAGCCCCTCAGATCAGAAAAGCAGGCTTGATGACAGGTCCACATGGAGATCAGATCAGTAAATTTGATCTTCGCCTCGTCAAACCAAACTGTGGTGCTATCCCAACGGGTGCGTTACACCCGATCGAACATCTACTTGCAACGTATATGCATGAACATCTTGACAATATCATCGACTGCTCACCGATGGGTTGTCGCACCGGGTTCTACCTGACTGCATGGGGTGATGTTTCGGCTGAAGCTGTGCAGTCTGCCCTGATAAATTCACTAAAGCAGATTCTAAATACAGTCTGGTCCGAAGTCCCCGGTACATCCGAAAAAGAATGTGGCAACTATCGTGACCATTCTCTCTTTGGCGCACAGGAATACGCTAAATCAATTCTAAAAGGTTTTGGCGAATCATGATCGGACTAATGGGGGCAATGGCCGAAGAAGTCGCTCTATTCTGTCAGGAGATGGAAATCAAGAGCACTCATAAATATGCCGGGATGGAATACATTGTCGGCGAGATGTGCGACCAACAGGTAGTCCTGCTTCAATCCGGTATCGGAAAAGTCAAAGCTACGATGGGTACACAAATCATGATCGACAGATTCGATGTCGATATGATAATCTTCACCGGACTCGCCGGTGCGCTTATGCCGAATATGACACGAGGAGATATAGTTGTTTCCGACAACGTCGTTCAATATGATTTTGATCTTACAGCATTCGGACGTCGTCATGGTGAGCTTCCCGATGTTGGTCGGATGATTGAAGTAGATAACAGACTCGTAAAATTCGCCTGTTATGCCTGGCAGGATGTTTTCGAATCAGAAGAAGATGCGCCAGAGATTTACGTTGGCACTATATGTTCCGGTGATCGTTTTATTACTGACCCTCGAAAAATCAGCTGGCTCCAACGAGAGTTTGGTGCGGTTGCGACCGAAATGGAGGGGGCAGCCTTTGGCTATACCTGCCACTTGAATGAAGTCGGCTTTCTTGTGATACGTACAATCTCAGATACAGGTGGTGATGAAGCAACCATCGATTTCAATGCCTACCTGGAAATTGCCTCCAAGAACTCATTCAAAATGGTACACTCAATGCTTCAGGTCATCTCCTACCGCGACGACGCATATAAAACGGTAGATAATCTTACGCAGGGATAAGTCATTCCTGCGGGCGTTCCTCCTAAGCGGACACTCATCTGCCCCATCCTGCGTTGCCTTGCAACCCATAATCCTAACTATATTAGGAGAAAGTCATTCTTGCGGACGTAGGAATCCATTCTCATCACCCGTACCCCATCCGCCTGGTCTGATCGGTTTATACTTAATGCCTCTGCCCTATATATTCTATCGAACTCGTCGAAAAGTCATGCCCGAGAAATCGGGCATCCAGATTCTCTAATTGTTGTTTCTCTTCTGTACCCCATCCGCCTAAGTGGGTCGGTTTATGCTTAACAACGATATCCTATAGCATTCCACCACACTTACGAAAACAACATCACTCCAATGTTAATCCTGTGGGCACTCTGTTATATGAAAGCACGGGAGAATTATGTTAAAGAACCAATTAGTGGTCCTGCCCTTCATGGTGGGCAGGATGTGCCACTTTACCACACAAACAAGCGACACTTTTCGTAGAGTCATACTCGCGAACGCGGGTATCCAGAACAAATGTCAGGAGCGCAGACAGCCAACGGCTGATAGCTCCTGACCTACTTTTTGCTCTATGCTGAATACTAAATCTGCTTCTGCAAGAAGACCATTAAATCACTACAACGCACCTTTTTTTTGCACTAGCAAAGCCAATTAACTCTAACCGCATGAGACAATCTCCGTTAATTATGGACTCGTTTGTTTTTGAGCTATTGGTACACCATCTTTATTGCATACGCAAATCATATATGCTCGATTGGCAGGTCCATACTCTGGCTCCCGCTCTACGGGGAGGGAAATGCCAAGAACGCAGACAGCCAACGGCTGGTAGGTCTTGGCCTACAAGAGAAGAACTACAAGATAAGAACTTGATGTTTGAAAGGGCTGACAGAAGTGCTAAACCGAACAATGGATAATGGTTCAGCCCTACAAGAGAAGACAGGTACTAAGAAATATCTTCATGATATTTGATCGTAAGCAATTCTATAAGTAGCATAGCGTCTAATTTGGATGCGGTCCGAAGGAGAGTAAACACCCGATGGGTGTAATGGTGGTGGGGGAAGGATTTGAACCTTCGAAGGCTACGCCGACAGATTTACAGTCTGTTCCCTTTGACCACTCGGGAACCCCACCACAACTTTTGACTTAGAAGAATCAGTCGATACTTCTATTATTGTCAGAGAGCACAAATATATATGCGAATGTCAGAAAATCAATGGAAATATTCAGTCTTTAGGTAAGCTCTTGAATATTTAGTTTTTTAAGCAAAAGAAATTAGGTGAAATTGTTAAGAAATAGTCAAATTCTCACGTTTTCTAACAAACTGAGAGTTTTAATTAAAATCTGATCTTTAACCAAAGCTAAATTATGCCCAATATTGTCAGCCTCTCAAAAGACCACAAAGCTCATTCTTTGACAGGCTTTCCAGATTTGCTTTCATTGTCCCAAAAATTGCTGTTACTTGAGAGCATCTTCTTAATGCGATTCGGGACTTTACCTTCGAGCTCTCCAAGCTTGAATCCGGCGAATTTCAGGCCGGTTCTGAAAAGGGCCATAGGAATTGCAGTCGGCTTTTTCTTACTCAGGTAGGCCAACTCAGATTTGACAAAACGCAACCCCTCTCCATCGGCCTGTCCGAATTCCCTGCGAATCCATGAAGCTCTGGAATGGAATACGCCGATATCAAAATATCGTCTGAACTCCTGTCTTAGATTGAACGGATGCGAATGATAGACAGATGCATTCGCGGCATAGACTACCTTCCATCCTTTGAGCACCATTTTCGATACCAAGAACGTGTCTTCGCTGAGGATTGCATCAGTTGGAAAGCCGCCGACTTGCATCAAGGCGGAATGTCTGTAAGCACCAAATGAATTCGAACAGAATGCGGTTTTAATACCATATTTTGGTATATCTTTCATAGAACGAACCTGTGAACCTACCGGATAATTAAACAAACGAGCGTGAGTTTCAATTGGACCTGCATCTAGTCGGGGAATCTGACGACCATAAACAGAGCCAACTTTTGAATCATTAAATTCTGATAAGACGTTACAAAGAGCATTTCTATCGGCTAAGATAGCGTCTTGTGTTAGAAAGATTATTATATCAAAATCGGTGAGCATATCGACCACAGCTTGACGAGTTCCACCATGTGAAAAATCTTTACGTTTGATTATCTGAACGTCAAAACCTGCCTTGATCGCTTTTGCAACTGTATCATCATCAGAAGATGAATCAATTATTATGATTTTATCAGGTTTATATGTTTGTCGTTCATACGCCTCTATCCATCTGCTGAATTGATCTCCCGCATTCAAGGTTGGAACGACTATAGCTGATGTTAAAGCTGATTCCACGGTGACTCTCTGCTGTCCTGTTTCCCCGTTAGTCTTGTTTTTATTCATCAGATATTCCCATTGTGCTCATACGTTCGTTTAATGATTAATTCAATAATGCTATTTTGGAAATCATGTTCTCTCAAGAATCTCATTCGTTGTTGTATTACTTCTCCGTGTAAACGGATTCGCATCCAGTAATTCATTTCGTAATGCATC
The DNA here is from genome assembly GCA_030591625.1 of Candidatus Zixiibacteriota bacterium. Taxonomy (GTDB): domain Bacteria; phylum Zixibacteria; class MSB-5A5; order GN15; family FEB-12. The sequence continues at coordinate 2,448 of JAUVAR010000163.1, read as the reverse complement.
AACTGTATTCTTGTCTGATAGTCTTATCCCCGTTTGTATCAACTCGATAACAATCACTAAGAACAAGACACCAAAGAATGAAATGAAGGCAGATACTAACACTGCTACAGTTCTATTGGGACCTGTCTTTTGTGTGGGGAACGTAGCACGATCAAGAATTCTGACTATAGGGATATCTTTTTGAGCATCAAGTCGAGCAATTTCATATTCCTGTAACAGATAAGCGTATGTCGTAGTTTTAATTTCGACTTCTCTTTTAAATCGTCCGAGCTGTTTAAGAATAAATGGGTTTGTTGTCATTGCCCAATTACGATTACCATTTTGAAAGTCAGAAAGATTGTTTTCGGATTGAGTTAGAGAATCTAAACGTGATTTCAGTTCTCGCTGTAAATAACTGACCCGTTCTGTTGCTTTTGATTTTCTCGAATGAAGATTATAATTCTCAAGTTGTGCTATATACTCAGAGACTAAAAGACGTGAAAATTCTGGTGATTTTGTTTCTACTGCAACCGTTATTTCACCTGTCCTTGTGTCTGTACTAATTTCGGTCATACCCGATAAAGAATGATATAATTTGTCCGTATCATCTTTACCGATATACTCGCGCAGAGTCATTGTTGTATCGTGATTGTAGAGTTCAAAATTGTACACATGGCCAAGAAGTGAATCTGCAACAAGATGTGACTGCAAGATTACTGGAAATAGATTCGAAGAGGTTTCGTCCCCTGCTCCCATACCACCAACAAGTCCGGCCATCGCTTTGAGTGCAGACATTCCACCGCTTGATTTTCCTGATGGTAAAATAACTGCATGAGAAGTATATCTATTTGAAGTCATCAACATTATTGCGATAGTTGCTATTACCGTCGAACTAACTATCCAGACAAACCATTTTCGTCGTCGTAGCAGCGTGCGTCCAATCTCAAGCGGGTCGATTTCGAAAGTTACTTTTGAGCTATTTTCTTTTGATGCGCTCTCTTGCAACATGCTCTTTTTGAGCGTAATTCTTTTATTCATATTCTCTTTCATAAAATTATCCTCTTTACCTAATACAAACTTTGTGCCAAGAACAGACACTCGCTACGACCTCGCATCACACTACGGGACAACGGGTTACAAGCACCCCCGAACATCGTTTTCATAGGCAAAGTGAACATTTGGAATATTGTTCCTTTTTGTCTGGGAAAACTTTTCAAATCTTCGCAATCCACACAATGAAACCAGTAGTTGAAAATTCTCTTGTTGCAACTCAAATCAAATTGTGGGATTTTAAAAAGTTAGAGTTTGGAAATGCAATTAATGATCAGTATAAAAAAAATTGACCGACTAATATTAATTTTGAGTTTCTTTACAGGCCTGATGGTTTTTATTTCCAACTGTGACAACAATGACTCTCCCCTCTATTCGACTAAAGCCGAAGATAGGATTATGAACGATTCACAATGGCATCTTGACACGCATGATTATGATGGTAAACCTTTGATCGTACTCTCAGGTTTTATTGGACCTTATGGCCTTACCCCTGCATCTGATGGACAGCTCTATGTTGCAGATCTCAAAGAAGGTCGGGTTGTTCGATTTAACTCGTCGCTAAAACCGACTGGTTGGCTCGGAGCCAAATCAGGTGATGAAAATAATATCTCTGGCTGGCATGTCGATGGCACACCGATTAGAGGCGGAGCAAGCGGGATGTTTGAAATGCCCCACTCGATAACATTTGATCAGAATGGTCGAATCTTTGTATCTGACTATGCCAATGGTCGAGTACATATCTATCAACCTGATGGCACTTTTGCAGGGAACTTATTTGATCCGCCCTTATCTCCTGAAGTTGCATTCATTGGAATCCCTAACGCCGAATTTGACTCGGATAACAATCTATGGATAGTTGATTTTGATGCTCATCGTGTTTTCAAATTCGATCCAAACCTGTCGTTCGTTGGATGGATTGGGGGCAGAACTGATGGCACGATCTTAGACAGCTTTGCATTGGATGGTGAATCAGCTCGTGTTAGTGAAATGGGAGGATTCTTCAAACCGCACATGGTACAAATTGATGACTCCGGATATATTTATGTCGTTGAGACCGGGAATCATCGTGTCCAAAAGTTTGCTCCGTCTGGAAAGTTTGTCGGTTGGATTGGTGGAAAATCAGATGGTACCAAAACTGATGGCTGGGAAACCGAATCTGAAACAAAAGCAACTAATTCTCCTGGTGGTTTTAATGCGCCGGTATCGCTCAGGCTTATCGACAATGAATATTTCCTGATTGCGGACAATGGTAATCATCGCATACAGAAATTCTCGTTGGACGGTCGATTCATTGGCTGGCTTGGTGGAAGACCTGACAACACGACTACGCTGGGGTGGGCTCGTGATGGTATCTCTGCAGAAGGAAACAGACCGGGCATGTTCTCTGCCCCGTTCGATGCGCGTTTTATGAATGGT
>JAUVAR010000199.1 GCA_030591625.1 Candidatus Zixiibacteriota bacterium | reverse complement strand
TAATCTGATGCTAGAGTTATTAAAAAACTGTCAGATGTAAATATCATGAACAATAATTTAGATATCAAAAATAAAATCAAACCAATAATTAATGTAAACTTAACTACAGATTTAATCGCAAAATAAGATATTTCTTTAACTAAATCCATTCTTTTTGCGCCGTAAAACATTCCAATCAAAGTCAATGTCGCTATTGAAAATGCAACTATAGGCATAATAATTATAGACTCAATTTTTGATTCCATTCCAAATGCAGCAACGTATTCAACTCCAAAGCTTGACATTAATTTGTTAACAATCATGAAATACAAAAACAACGATACGACTATATAATCCAAAAAGCAGTTCTGGTAATTTTATGATGTCACTATTATTGTCCGGAATATCCTCATACCATCTGATCGTATCATAAGCAAAATACCCAACTGCACCGCCCGTAAAACGAGGCAGGTTTTCAACTTTCACTGGACGATAAACCTTAAAAAGCTCTGCAATAAATTCAGCGGCCGGGACTTTGAGTTCTTTCGTCGATTTTTCTTTTCGAAGTAAAACAGATTGACTGTCACCCTCTATCACAAGAAAGGGATCAAATCCTATAAACGAATAACGAGCAAGCTTTTCTCCACCTTCAATTGATTCGAGTAGAAATGAATTTTCTTTCTTAGCCGCCAGTTTCATAAATGCAGAAACAGGTGTATCAAGATCGGACGGTATTCTATCAAATAAAGGGACTACATTTCCCTTCTTATTCAATTTTCGTACTTCGTTTAGAGTTATCATCGCTTCTCGAATATGCCTTCCATCACGTAGTTGACTTCACCTGTAGTTCTTACATGGTTATCGGCAGATGACCAATTTACTCCAAGACTCCCCCCAGAAAAGCTCACCGTGCATTTTCGTTCCGTTAATCCGAGCATAACCGATGCACAAACCGCAGCAGCAGCACCGGTACCGGATGATCCGGTGGCTCCTGCACCTCTTTCCCATTCGGCGACTTCTATTTTGCGACGGCTGACAGGTCGTACAAATTCGACATTAGTGCCTTCGGGAAATGGAGTCGATACTTCTATGTCTGCACCCAATTCCTGCCAGGGAAATTCGAAATCCTCTACAAAAAGAACAGCATGAGGATTCCCAACACTTAAGCAAGTTATCGGAAGATCAACTCCTGCAATTTTAAGCGGACAATTGATAAGAAATTTCCGTTGTGATTTGACAGGTACTTTCGAAGTCCTAAAATCCGGTTCACCAAGATCACTGGTAGCCTTCCAACCAGATTTATTCTTGCTGTTTATTTCAACGATGCTAGGTCCATCACCAGTTAAGAATTTGAACGATTTCTTCTTTGGTAATCTTATAGCCAAATCAACGCCGGCTATTCGCAAACCATTGCCCGACTTCTCCGCCCAGGAACCATCAGCATTATAGATATCGATTTTACTATCAAAGCCTCGAGATGCAGACAGATAAACAATCCCATCTGCTCCAACACCAGTACGACGATTGCAGATAGCTTTTGCTATTGAGGGCAATTTACGACCATCAGCTCGGACCTTTTGTTTCTCCAACACGAGAAAATCATTACCGAGGACATGATACTTTCTAAATTTGATTTTCATATAAATAGAATAATCGTTGCAATTCTTTCCGGCAATAAGAAAACCGACCCTTGCAGATCGGTTCTTAATAAAATCATATCGTTTGTTTGATCAGAAATTTGCTTTGAACAGCTCAGCAAGCCTGCCAATGCCTTCCACGATTTGTTCTTTGTTAGCAGTCGAATAATTTAGTCGCAACGTATTCTTACCACCACCATTGGCAAAGAACGGTTCTCCATATACGAAGGCAACTTTCTTCTCAACTGCTTTCGGAAACAGCTCACGGGCCGAGACATGCTTGGGCAAATCCAGCCAGAGGAAAAGCCCACCATCTGGTTTGGTCCATTTGATGCCCGAAGGGAATTTCTTCTCTATTTCACTAAGCATCAGATTACGTTTATCACCATAAATTTTACGAATCATTTCAAGATGTGGTTCCATCAAACCGCGCGACAAAAACTCATAAGCAAGATATTGACCAAATGTATTACTATGAAGATCAGCACATTGCTTAACCTTTTCAAATTGGGCAATAACGCAAGATGGACCGTTCATCCAACCAAGCCTGAGACCCGGTGCCATAATCTTGGAGAAACTACGCAGAGCAATTACACCATCCCCACCTAATGATTTGAGAGTCGGCATATTCTTTCCGGCAAAGCGGATATCACCATAAGGATTATCATCAATTATTGGAATATTGAATTCGGCTGCAATTTCAACCAATTGACGACGACGCTCTTCTGACATCGTAATACCTGTTGGGTTCTGGAAATTAGAAACGGTGTAAATCAGTTTAGGACGGAATTCTTCGATTTTCTTCCGTACCTGCTCAACTTTCATCCCTTCATCATCCATCTCAACAGTAGCATATCGAGCTTGATAATAGTTGAAGGCTTGAAGTGCTCCTACATAGGTTGGGTCTTCGGTTAATATATAATCACCCGGTTCTATAAATGCTCGGGCGACAAGTTCGATCCCCTGCTGGGCACCCGATGTAATCAATATATTATCCACCGAAGATGGCGTCCCGCGTTGGGTTGCCCGCTTGGCTAAGATTTCTCTTAATGGAAGTATTCCGCGTGACAATGAATACTGAACAGCGATATGACCATGATTATCAAATATTTCAGCAGCGAGCACTTTTAGCGTTTCCAATGGAAATGACTCTGGCGCTGGAAGACCACCGGCGAAAGATATTACTCCGGGTTGTGACGAGAATTTGAGAATCTCTCTAATAATTGAAGTCTCTAAATCAACAACATGCGCAGCTATTTTCCAATTTTCAGGACTAACTTTATTTTTCATCTCTGTATGCATCATCTTCCCTTCCACACCGGAAACAGTAAAATGACTCTGTTTTCTATTTAAGTTTGTGAACGATTTAACAATCTCTGCAGATAATATACAGGATTATGCTGACAAAATCAAAACAATTTAAAGGATTATAATACCAAGATCAACGGTTGACTTCGAATCGACTTTAGATCATCTTTATAACTTATGCCGTGTGAAGATATTACAGAAGTGCTACGCCTGACGATAGACTCTCAGGATCGTCTTGTAAGCTATACCCTGACTAAGCTTACTTGTGGCGGGAAAGTTTCCGGACGATCACTTATTCGAGATTTTGTAAAACGGAAAAGTATCATGGAAATCATGTCTCTAAATTCTACAGAAATTATTTCCAGCTCCAGAGTTACTGACCAATTTGAAGAATTCTTGTATATCAAACACTTATTCAGTATTCAATCTGCAATCTCTGCAATTACAGGCGAGAGCACTGGTCGCCCCGATGATTTCTGTGTTATCAATACTATCTCTCATGGAGACAGAGGTATTGAACTGCTTGCAGAAATAAAGATCGACTTACTAACAGACCAGATCAAAGCCTGCAATCGTGCTACTTGAGTTATATTCTTCATAGATATAATTCATTCAATTTTTTACCTCTAATAACAGCATCATCCTATTTTCCCTTTAGAAAGCTGCTTGATTGTCGATAGATTGACTATATGAGTAATCAATAAACTTTCAGGGGCAATAGTTACACATGGCTCGAAAGCTGAATTTACATCTTCGCAAAAACTTGAGTAGCGGAAAACAACCTGACCTGTTCAGTTCTGCCGTTTCAAGATGGCAGCAGTCAGGTTATTTTTCACTCCAATTTATTTCGTCATTGATAGATATTTCCAGACTAAAGGCACCCAAATCTACAACCTTGTATGAATTTTCACAAACTGTGGTTAATCTCGTAAACATATCATTAAGTGAGATGGGAGCTTTCTATGTGCGCTTTATTTATCTTGGTAATACCTATGAAACTTCTTCAATAACTGGAGATAGCGGTTTTGTAGGGATGCAACTTTATGATTTAGGAACTCCGGTTGGTGAAATTGAGATATATACCGAAGCCGACACCGACACTCTGCCAGATGCAGAACAATTATATTCGTTATTTCTTTTTCTAGAAGTTTTAGCCGAAATAATCTCCGTTCAACTTGGGCTTAAACCTGACAATAGAATATCAAACCAAACTACCCATCCTATAATTGATCGTCTCTCACCTGCTAATATCATTAATGATAATAATCAAAGTAGTGACAATGACCTTAACAAGATAAGATCAAGCATTAGCAAAATTATCCTGCCAATGATTGATAATCTGATGGCTAATATTGATAATAGTAATTCTAAGTACCTTGAGGGCATTAAGACAAATTTACTGGAAATAACATCTCCAATAGTAAGTCGCCTGGAATCACAATTCTCTGATTTAACACCTCGTGAAACTGAAGTTTGCAATTTGATAAGGAATGGCATGTCATCGAAAGAAATTGCCGATGCTCTCAATGTCTCTGTCCATACGATCAACAATCAACGTCGTCGTATCAGGAAAAAACTACAAATAGCAGATAATGAAACTAATCTCGAAGCTTTCTTAAATTCACTATAGGTTCTCCCCTACACTTCAACTCCTTTCTGAAACAATCCTTGATTGTCCATTACGCTCAACGTTGACCAAGAGCGTAGTCACTAAAAGGTCATTCAATAGTCATCAATAATGTACCCAGGCAGGTCGATAATCTGTCCAAGGGGTTGGATTTCTCTCATTGACGACTACACGCGTCAGAGTGGAATACCACTTCACCAAAGAATATTAGCACTAATTACTTATTAACCTTGGGGATACGAAAGGTGGAGAGATGAAAAAGATTACTGCATTGACAGTTATCGTACTTTTGATTTCACTATTCCCTATCGGTTCAGGATTGTTTGCTCAGGATTTTGGGCAGCTTCTTGACGCGGTAGAAAGAGTGGAAACAAACTTAAATGAGGGCGAACAGTTGCCCCGTATTTGTTAACCATGCGTAAAGAGGTTTTATCATCATAGTGACCAAGAAGACAATCACCATAGCGTTGCTGATAGTTGCCCTGATAGCGGCCTTTATGCTGAGCGGGCGCAACAGGCCGGAGGCCGTGGTCAACGGTGAGCCAATAGACTCGGCAAAGCTGCAAAAGTCCATAGCCGCGCGGATAGCCTCGCATAAAGAAAGCGGCTCGCCCGTGGAGGCGGACTTAATCAGAAACGCCATAATCGAGCAGATGATTACCCAGATGCTGATACAGCAGGGGGCCGTAGAGGCGGGCATTGTTGGCACTGATGACGAGGTAGGCGTGAAGGTCGAGGCTGTAAGGGACAGGCATGGCGCTGATGTGTTTGCCAAGTATCTGGTGGACAACGGCATCACCGAGCAGCAGTATTATGACATTGTGCGGG
>JAUVAR010000153.1 GCA_030591625.1 Candidatus Zixiibacteriota bacterium | reverse complement strand
CCGGCCATGTGCATCTTGCCTGAACTTTCACTTCAAAATCACCCAACAAATAATATTTATGACTCTGGTTTGTATTGGTTATCCATGCAGTGAGTGCCGAACCATCACCAAAGTCATATCTATATTCTATATAGTTAGTGTGCCCCAAACTACTCGAGACTTCATTTGTTGTAAATAACAGATAGTCGTTCCTGGTTCCTGTCGCAGGTCCGGTCTGAGCATCAGGGGTGCCGACAGTTTCTGCAGCTACAACTTCTATTGTTTTTACTTCTGACCATTCAGACATGATATCGGGATGCTGGATGCATCGAGCTTGTCTTTTGTGCTCATAAGTACCAAGATCGGACCAGGTGTGGGTCACTTTGATGCTATAATCGGCGGGGTACCAGGTATCAAGATCTGTATTATCACCCCAATCGTAGCGGTACTCAAGACTATGACCAAATGAACTAGTAGCCCCGATGGGATAGAATGATGGGATAGGATAGTTCACTTCAACGGAGGTTAGCACAGAAGCATTCCATGGTTGTGTGATCGTCTCGGCTAAGGTCGCAGATATTGTAACCTCAAGGGGATCGGCCCAGGCAGTTAGATTTGTATCTTCTGCGCATCGAGCTTGATATCTTACGATGTAAACATCTTCGGTATCCCAAATGTGAGTCTGGGCACGTGAATATACTGACAACCAATCTGTTTCGGTTCCATCACCCCAGTAATATTTACTTTCGATCGCATGTCCAAGATTAGTCGTTCCACTATGGTAAACAGTGTACTCGTAAGGATCGTTAATTGCACCCACTGTTTGACCATTGATTGTTTTGGGCAGGGAGCTGCCAAGGGTTTCGGTTGTTTCGGTCACAACAATCTGTGTAGTAGACGACCATTGTGATTCGATAGATGGGTGAAGTTTGCATCGTGAACGAACTGAAACAGTGTTGTTGCCGGCAATCTTCCAGGTGTAAGAAGAGGAAGTATTTGAAGAATATCCGGTAATAGTTTTAACTGAATCATCGTGGAAAAAGAATTTATGTTCGAGCGCATGTCCAAAGCTACTTACAGTATCGAGAGTAGTGTAAGTATAAGACTGGAAGGATTCACAAGTAGTTGGACCATCCGGAGCATCTGGAGTACCAACGTTCTCGATCGGTGCTGCACTGATAACTACTATCTTTACCCCTGACCATTCAGAAAGTATTTCATTATGAGTACCACACCTTGCTTGGGATCTAACATTATAGTTTCCTACGTTAGCCCAGGAATGTGATCTGGAGCGGACAGAAGACCAGGATGAAAGCTCTCCTTCTTCTCCAAAGTCCCATCTATAATCAACCCGATGACTCTTGCTACTATATGCTTCACCTGTAGCAAAATTAGTGGACTCACCTTCTATCAAAGACCCGTCCCCGGTCGGGGTACCAGGAGTAGTTATTGTTTCTATATCATCTGCAATAGTTACAGCAGTTGGATCGGACCAGGCCGATTCAATTGCATTATGTTCTGTACATCTTGCCTTAACTTTTACATCATAAGTCCCAGCTGTATTCCAGGAAGTAGGTCTGGATGCAGTACCCCATTGTGAGGGAGTACCTGTACCATAATCGAATTGATATTCAATATTATGATCTAAGCTACTTACAGTACCTGTTGTTGTATAAGTCAGACTGGTTTGGGTTTCACCTGCTGTTGGTCCGGTTGGAGTCTCAGGGGCAGCAATAGTCTCAACAGGTTCGGCCATAGTTGTAAAATTCCAAACACCTGAACTTGTTACCAAGCCATCCGGGTCTTTGGCCTTTACAGACCAATAATATTTTGTGCTGTATTCAAGTGAAGTTGGTGCGTAGGAAAGTGCTGTCTGATCTGTCGATACGACCGAAGGAGCAGAAGCAGTGCCTAATGAGACAGTATATTTTAGAGCGTCTCCATCGGGGTCTGTACATTTCCATTTCAAAGATGGGGTCACAGAAATTCCGGTTGCACCATCTACAGGTGCACCCGATGGACCATCAAGAGTTGGTGTTCCTGGAGCTGTGTTTGTTGTATTGCCTGGCTCTGTTGGGCTATCTGATCCACCACATGTAATAAAGAAACATGTAATAAGCATCATAGCTCCAATAATAAATAGTACTCGCCTCATAGACTTATTCTCCCGGAGAAAAAATTTAATAATTATTTTGATTTGTCGCGGTGCAGATTCTCAAGTGTGGAGCTAATATAACTAAATCACTCTAATTGTCAAGAATTAGGATAATATCACACTTTTTCGTCTTCTTTTTATATGGGCCATCACGATCTATTTAGTTATGTTTTCATTGGTAGTAATGGACAATCCCCCCCCTTTCAACAGATGAATAATAACGATTATAAATGGCCTGTTAAGATTAATTCTCAGGCATTCACTCCCCTATCGTATTATTGATTGCTTTGTTTTATAAACCCATGCCTCATTGGTATGATTATGCTTTGGATTAAGGAAATTCAGTACGACATCAACCGTTGATGGAGGTGAGTGAAAAACCTGCTCAATTGGTCCAAATGTTTGTACCAATGAATCGACATTAGCAACAGGTTCGACGTCGGTATAAATTATAAAGTAGTTTATCGAATGTAGTAGTAGGCTGTCACTTTTGATTTCTTCAAGTTCAGGCCATGCGTCAAGCACTCTAAAACCGGGACGATTGTGACCGGCGTAACTAAAAGCCATAAAACGGCGCCGTTCGGTTTGATCAATCAATACCGAATTAACATCATCTTGCTCCGACAGATAAACAAACGGTTCCACCATCCCCTTGTGAGCATAATTAAGAGTGAAAATCGGTAATATTATTATATTTATGGCTATCGCAAAAATCGAAGAATATCGGAATATTCTTTTATTCCACACAGATATATTCCCTGCTTTTATCCAATGAAATAACCCGATAGAACCCCAAACAATTAGTAAAGGGAATATTGGAATTAGAAATCGTTCCTGCTTACTGGCAATAAGTGAATGAATAACAAAGAAAGAAAAAATAGATGAGATCAAAATTAAGTGCTCTCGTAAGATTTTTTTGCGAAAGGCAGATAATATAAAATAGAATGAAAAAGGTGGAATGAAGATCCCAAAAACTAACACTATATATACCCAGAATGGCTGAGGTAGAAGTGGTGTATCAACATGTTCTAAAAAGACATTGAAAATACGAATAGACGATTGTCCAAAACTTCCAAGAAAAACGACGTCCAAACTGCCACTGAATATAAATATGAGCAGAATTCCAAGACAGTAGTGGATAGTCGGGCGAAGGTTTTTGGTCAAAAACCATATCGCGAATGGTATCGGCAGTACCGCCAGGCCGGTATTAAAGCGTACCATCCATGACAACCCGGAGAGAATCCCGGACAGAAATAACATTTTGTTATTTTGTTTTTTTACCCCCTGATAGGCCAGATAAATAGCCGGCAACAACAGGTCGGCAGAAACGAGTTCAATCAAAGTTCTTGCCGACAGATACGGCATCAGAAAGTGTCCGGCCAGAATCATCCCGGCCAATAATGAATATTTCTTGCTTTCGGTTGCAGCATAAACATACCGGTACCCATACAAAATCAATAGCATTGACATGAGAAAATGAAATAAGCGGATCAGGTACATCATCGAATCAAGTGAATAAATACCAACCGATTCCTGAACGCTCATCAATGCATAAAGAGTAAGTACATAAAGAGGTGAACGTCCTATATTTTCAGGCTTAACAACATCCCAAACCATTAAACCATCATCATTGAGTATCCCATTCTGGATACCCTCATAAGCAATTCGAACTGTTTCAAAATGATCGTCATGTGCCATGAACCCCTTGGAGTAGGTGGTGGCGAATAATCTTAAAATTGCCGCGACTATCAAACATGACAGGAGTGGATGTTTCTTGATAAATTTAATCAACTTGTTCCATATCTCTCAAAGAATATTTCGATCAATATAAGAACCGATTCGCAGTCTGCGAAAGCATAAATTGATTCTTACAAAAAGAATCAGCCCCAAACCAACAACAACCACAGGCGTAATAGAGTCAAGAATGCGACACCGGGGTGTCTATTCTGCCTGCGTTCCCCCGTAAGTTGTAGCCAATCTTCTCATTTGAGCGTAAAATAATTTCTTGGAAATCATATATTATTCTACATGCGGTCCGAAGCAGAATAAAGCACTCATGGGGTGTTAGATTTTTGGGTGCATGTAACTATCATAAAAATGATTTGATAATAAATTATCAAGTGTTGCAAAAACCGAACGGGGTCGATACTCAAGCTCCTCGATCGCTTTATTTGATGAATAGACCCAATCATAATCGAGCATATTAACAATATCAGGATAAAAAGAAACTTTGCTTTGGCCGCTCATACTGCCCCAAAGATTGGAAATATGCGAAGCTGTATTCAAACACAATCGTGGCGGACGAATCAGATGTGGAGACTTCCCTAATAGAACCGAAGCTGTCAGCACCAAATCACGACCTGAAATATTATCGCCGGTAAGCAAATATCGTTCCCCTGATCTTCCATATTCCAAAGCACCAATAGTACCCTGGGCAACATCACGAAGATCAACCAGATTCAAATTAATGGGAAGGTCGGGTACAACGAATTTACTAAATGCAACACCTGCCTTTTTGCGATCATTGCCAGTCCGCGAAGGAGCAACAATAATAGCCGGATTTACAATCACCAGTTCGGTTTTGGAATTTGCTGCAAGTTTTAAAAGCTCTTCTTCGGCTGCACGCTTGGAAATGATATACGGTATTTTCAACGATTGCAGATTAAACTCAAACGTTTCATCGGCAACTTTGGTTGGATCCTGGTTCTCATTTTTTGGTATTGCACCGACGGCGGCAATAGTTGATACATGAACAAACCGCTTCACTCCGTTTGCTTCGGCCGCCCGAAACAGATCGGTCGCACAGATAGTATTTATACTGGCAAATTCTGACAGTTTATTTTTACGAAAATTAACAATGGCCGCAGTATGAATCACCGCATCAATGCCCTGCACAATTTCAATCAATTCATCGCGATTACGCAGATCAGCAAAACGCTTCTCTGCTCCAAAACGTTCAATCGGTTGCGTATTGGAGGTCCGTCGTACTTGTGCTACTATATCAGCATCACGTTTTGTTAATTCATATACAAGTTGTTTGCCAAGCGAACCGGATGCACCTGTAATCAGGATTTTGGAAGTCGATATGTCAAATTTATCAATCATTATAACCTGCTGAGTTGTCTGCCCTGAATCTCTTATCTATTCTTTTTAGCAAATGTTTTCAATACATATATTAAACGGTCAATGTCTGCCTTATTATTGAAAAGATGTACAGAAACTCTAATGGAGTCCTCCCGATTGGCGAGCATAATTTTCTTATTAACAATATACTCATGCAGGGCAGGGACTTTCTTGCATCTAAAAGTAAAAATCGATGACCGATGTTTTGGTTCTAAATTAGATGTAATCGAATAGAACGGTTCCGAACGAATATAGTCCGCGAGTCGGTCGATCAATTCGTAGTTATGTCTCTGAATATTTCGCAGCCCAAGATCACGAAACAGTTTGACCGTAGCATTCATACCAAGAATATTCAGCACACCGAAATATCCAAGTTCATATTTTTCTGCACTATCGAAATATGGTTTCTCATAATGAAAAAGGTCAGAAAATTGCATATTCCAATCAACCCCCAGCCAGCTCATAAATGGTGCTTCAATGCGACCACGTATTTCATCCGAAAGATAAAAGAAACCACCCCCCTGAGGAGCGAGCATCCACTTATGACATCCTGACGTGAAAATATCAATCCCAAGTTTCCGCATGTTTATCGGCTCTGCACCCATCCCCTGAATACCATCAACGACCAAAAATATATTTCGTTTTTTACAAATTTCAGACAGCTCGGCAAGATCAACTTTATAACCATTGAAAAACTGTACCCATGAAATTACGAGTACTTTCGTGCGACGAGTGATCGCTTTTTCAAACGTATCAATACAAAATTGATTATTGGGTGCATCTATGAATTTAAGCTTGAGCTTTCTCGTTTCGGCTGCTGCCCGCCATGTATAAACCGCTGCCGGAAATTCGATTTTTGTAAGAATAACTTCATCGCCGGACTTTAATGGTAACCCAAAGGCGGCTAAGTTCAGTCCGAACGATGTGTTCATACCAAGTCCGACTTCTCGCTTGGCAGCACCAATTAGTTTGGCAAATTCACTTCTGAGAACAGTTCGATCTGCAAACGCATTGTGCGAGTCATCTATTTCGGATGCAAGCCTTAGTGCAATGTTGCCCTCGACTGCTTTTTGTACCGGTGTACAACAGGGTCCATACGATGCCGAATTGAAAAAGATAATATTTTTTGTATGAGGAAATAGTTTACGTACCGCTCTGAATCTTGCCGCATTGTCGTTATTCATCGTTATCCTTAAAGTGCGTACAAGTAACCAATAATAATCATTGAACCGGCAAGCTTAATAAACAT
>JAUVAR010000280.1 GCA_030591625.1 Candidatus Zixiibacteriota bacterium | reverse complement strand
TAGCCATCATTGTTGATATCTCCCAACGTATTGACTGCTTGCCAACCAAGATCGGAAGATGACTCGGGACCCAGATATTGAAATATAAAATCATTAGAACTTAGCGGATTCTGCGCCCCAACAGATCCTGTCATCCCAACCAGCAATAACCCTAACAATGCGACTAATAGCTTTTTCATACCAACATGTTTACTCTTATTATGATATACACAAGATACCATTATTGATAGAATTGTCAAGGAAGATATAAGTCCCTGTTCTCACTCCCGTACCCCACCTAAAGCGATAGCAGCAGGTGGGTTTATTCTTAACGACGATATTCTATAGCACATTACCACGTTTACGAAAACAACACCACTCCAATGTTAATCCTGTGCGAACACTATTATATAAATGCACGGGAGAATTATGTTAAAGGATTATAATAAGAGTAGGTCAGGAGGCCTGTTGAACAGGCTCAGCCTGTCCTCCTGACGTGTCAAATGTCAGGAGCGCAGACAGCCAACGGCTGGTAGCTCCTGACCTACTTTTGTCGCAAAAAAACAATCAATTCACTACAACGTACCTTTTTTTTGCACGGGCAAAGCCAATTTTAACCTAAGTGCTTGTCAGACATAAACAGGGCAACCACAAAACAACCACCATTATTGAATTAGAGCTTTCCTCATGCCACTCTTCTTGCAAATGAACTATTCTTTTAACGCACTATCTGTAATGTCTAACAACGATAAACACTTAATTTTGCTACTTGGGAGTAACCAAGATATTGAAGTAGGGTGGCTGCGCGATTCGGAGCCGCCTCGGGTGGCATGCTCAGGCAACACGGCTCTGCGTGTTGTTTGGGCATGATAGAACCGCCATTTGTAAATTGTTAAGGGCTGCCAGAAGTTCAGGTCCGAAGACGCACCTGACCTACATAAGAAAGAACTCGTTTAGTATGATGAATAGTTTCGAATCAAATACATGCGTCAGGTCACACGTCCGGCATAGCCGTCCGCAAGACCTAACGCAACTTTCTAAGGGCAAGCCAGAAGTGCTGAACCGAACAATGGATAATGGTTCAGCCCTACAAGAAAGAATGGCCATCGTCTGTTGTTCAGCTATTGAACAGTTCTGAATGGCTGTAACGATTAGCCCCTTCCCTGTTTCATCTTGGAACAGATTTTGCTCTAACCATCTCACGAAAGCTCTAAACTCCTGACCTCAATGATAATGAGTGATGGTTAACAAATAGAACGAACTGACATAAGTTTGCAAAAAGTATGAATATTGCAATGAAATGCACTGAAAATATATACGCGCTAACGTGCTGCGCATTAAGATGCATCGCATCAAGATGCTATCAGAATAAACAACAATTACTGACAGATCAGTTTGTCAGTTTATGCCAATCAGGCAATGTTAGGAGAAATTCGTGACCAGGTTACTATTAATAGTTGCGGGTACCCTCTGTATTGGGCTCGGTTTTGTTCAGGCTCAGGAAGTAACTATAACAGATTTTCCAATTGGTGTGGGAGGAAGTGTTAAAGCACAATTCTTCGAGCCATATAAAGTCGAACTAAAAGCGATAGCCGATACGCTCGGTAAGTATCCAATGATTCGTGCAGTTGTCACCGGAACATCCGACGGTGAACGATATAAAAACAGTAACGATGCAAAAAATCCTGCTCTTGCCATCGGACGTGCCCATGCTCTACGGAATATACTTATTCGTAAGTTTGGGGTCGATACAAAACAGCTAATGATTCAAAGTGAAGACTTCCAGAATAAAGGTGCGTCTTATCGTCGTGCCACAGTACGAATTGTTTGGACAATAGCTGACCTGAATACACGAATTAAAGCGGTTGAGACACGAAAACCGGTAGAAAAACATTTCACCGAAATCCGTGAAGTACCAATCGTTATGCCAGAATTACTTGGTATGCAGGTAGGTGGTGGCTTAACAACTTCCCCAATGGGATTGATACCTGTTGTTAATGTAGCCGTTTCATGGAAAAAGATATTTTATGTCGAAGGTATGCTCGGGCACACTTTCTGGAACAATTCATATCCTTTTGAAGGTGGAAAACTTGATACGAAAAAACGTCTCTCGGGGGGACAAGTTATTATCTATCCCTGGAAAGAGAAACCTGTTGGAATCATTATGGGATGGATTCGGTTCGAACAGATTGCACAAAAGTATTATGAGTATGTAAGAATGTCAGAAGGACCATTGCTCGGTTTAAGATCAAACCCTACAGAATTTCTTTCAATTTCGGCCTCATATAATCCGGCTAAACAACGTATAGTCGGCACTAATATATCAAACTCGGATAATGGTCAATTTATAATTTCCGTTACCGGACACATCTCCCTGGGGGGTGACAGATGAGAAAACTAACAATGATCTTAATGCTTGTCCTCTTAGCGTCAGGCATCCAGTTTCTAACTAATTGCGCCAAACCCTTAGATAGTTCCGACATATATGACCCAGATCCACAGGTGATAGTGATCTCGGATACGGTCTTCACCAACGATACAGTTTTTGTATATGATACACTCTTCGGTGGAGACACAATCATCGTCGTTGATACTTTAATTGGTGGGGATACAATATTTGTCGTCGATACTATTTTTGGCGGTGATACTATTATTGTAATAGATACTATCTACGGTACCGGTGACACTATCTACCTGATTGACACGATCTTCTCCGGTGATACAATCTTTGTTATAGATACAACAACCCTGATAGACACAGTTATCTATACCGATACGCTGCTACTGCTTGATACCGTCTTTGTCCCTGATTCAGGTGCGACTCCGTTTGTCTGTTCGCAGATGGGTTCAAATCAACAGGAAATTTTCTGGATGTTCAGAAACGACGAAGGGAATTATCTCCTTGAGTTTGTTGGTTCATCCGACCGGGATAAACCGGCCAATACAATAAAATTGGAAATCGGTGATGATCTGTATGAGTGGGCTTTGGGTGAGAATCCTGAACTTACAATTACACGGCCAATGCAGGAGAATGCAGTCATTCGTATTTATTCGGATCAACCGCATTCGTTCGGTCACCCGATAAATATATGTCTTACGATGACTAAAGAATAGCTTTTCTATACGATATTAGTAGAAACGGGCGACATTACAATGATGTCGCCTGTTTTTATTTAGGGCATAAAAACAAACCTCAAACTGCAACAATTCGTCAATTCCTGCGTCTTCAATAATATGAGTGGAGGAAATTTATGAAGAAAAGTAAGAATTCGTATATGGTCGCTCTTGCACTAAGCGCATTTTTTCTGGTAATAGGACTAACAGAAGACGATCCATCCGGTGTTTGGATCCTTGGTGCTATTATGTTTGCTTTGGGGCTCTATCTATTTTATCAAAATAAGCCACCGGTTGAAGAAGAGCCAATCGAACCAGAAAAGTAAGCAGTCAAAAATATTAAGAATAAAAAAAGCCCACAGCACAATTGCTGAAGGCTTAATTATTGTTATAGAATCATAGTATTAGATAAAATTATTTATCTTCTTCTGATTTTCAATTTCACCGCTTCGGCAACTCTGCGAGCAAATTCCTTCCCTTCAACTTTCGCCAGATGAGCTGCTTTGCCGGATTTCTGTCGTTCGAGACGTTTCAATTCACGTTGTAATTTCAGATAACTATTAAAACGATCATTGTCCAAGTCACCCGATTCAATTGCCGCCATTATTGCGCATCCGGGTTCTGAATTGTGTGAGCAATCTCTAAATTTGC
>JAUVAR010000094.1 GCA_030591625.1 Candidatus Zixiibacteriota bacterium | reverse complement strand
ATGTCAGGCCTGATCGGTCTGGTCATAGGTGATGCCTGTGGCTTTAAAGCACTCGTAATGATAGGCCCACGTCTTACAACTCTGCTCTGGTCAACAGCTCCTATCATGGCAACTGTAATTGCATGGTTTATGCTCGATGAAAAACTTGGATGGTTTCACCTGCTTGGTATTATTCTGACTGTAGGAGGGATAGGTTGGGTTGTTGCCGAAAGAAAATTCCAGAATAGTAATCATTTTGATCTCGACGATGATCATCCTGATGCAGGATCATTATTCAAGGGTGTTGTCCTCGGGCTTTTGGCTGCTCTGGGACAAGCGGTTGGACTGGTGATGTCCAAACATGCAATGATGAACATGGGAGATGAGCTTGATGCTATGCCTGCATCGTTTATTCGCATCATTGCATCGGCGGCTATCATTTGGACGTATGCTCTGTTTGCAGGCAAGATGAAATCAACGCTTGGTTCATTCAAAAATGTAAAAGCGATGGCTTTTTCTGCCAGTGGTGCAATCATGGGACCATTCATGGGTGTATGGATGTCACTCATTGCGGTGAAGATGATTTCTGCCGGAGTTGCTGCAACGTTGAATGCAACAACACCTATTTTGATAATACCTGCTGTTGTGTTATACTATAAAGAGAAGGTTACTTATCGTGCATGGCTGGGGGCAATTCTTGCAGTTGGCGGGGTTATTGTTTTGTTTGTAGCGAATGATTTGACTGAGATGTTTGCACAATGATTTAGATGCCCGAGGGTATTAAAAAAGCCACCCGTTTCTACGGATGGCTTTCCAACGAAATATACATTCAGTTTAGATATCTACTTCATCATCGGCAGTTTCTGGCCGTGTAGCCGATGCGGTAACGCCGGCAATTTTCTCCGCATCTTTCTCTTTTAGTTTCCCCTTATACTTCTGCAACTGACTTTTCACTTTGTCTGCTGCGGCAGCAATAGAGTTCACCATATCATCGGTCTCGGCAGTTCCGGTGAGTACATCTTTATATACTTTCACTTTCAGTTCAGCCATTCGACGATGTCTTTCCCGGTCCAAGGTAAGTTCGGCAGATATAATGTTGTCGAAGTATCTGCGTAATCCTTCTATTTCTGCTTCGGCCTTTTGCCGCAGTTCCGGAGTTAAGTCGAAATGGCGAGCTGTAATCTTCTTTTGCATAGCCACTTTCCTCCCATAATCCCGCTCAATAGCTGGGATCGTCACTAAAATAATGTTCTGTAACAATAAATCTACGTGTCCGTGAGGCTAGGCGCATCACCACCGAATGGGTAGTAGCACCATTAGCTCTGTACCGGACACCGTTAAGGGTATCACCATCGGTTACCCCGGTTGCGGCAAACATAACATTGTCGCCTTTAACCAGATCGACCGCACGGTAAATTCTGTTTGGACTTCCGAATCCTTTTTCTTTTAACAAATTCATTTCTTCGTTATCGCGTGGCGCGATTCGAACTTGAATTTCACCTCCTATGCATCTTAAAGCGGCGGCGGCAAGGACCCCTGCTACCGACCCACCGGTACCTACGAGAACATCAACGCCCGTTCCGGGCAACGCCACAGCCATCGCAGCGGAGACATCACCATCGGGGATGAGATGAATCCTTGCACCTGTTTTGCGTACACGTTCTATAAGTTCGGCATGTCGTGGTCTGTCCAATGCTACCACAGTAAGATCCGCAGTTGAATAGTTTTTTGCTTCTGCAATTCGTATAAGATTTTCTTCAATCGGTTCGGCCAGATTAATAGCAGATGCTGCTTCCGGTCCGACCGCAATTTTTTCCATATAAGCAAGTGGTGGAACAAAAAATTCTCCGTGGGGAGCCATAGCTACCACAGCCAATGCGTTGGTTCGTCCAAATGCGACAGAGTTGTTGCATTCAAGCGGATCAACGGCAACATCAATAGAAGAATCAGTTCCACAACCAACAGTTTCACCATCATAGAGTTTGGGGAAAAACTGAGGGTCTCCTTCTCCTAATACGATATTACCCTGAAAATTGATTGAATTAAAAGCGTGGTGCATTGCGTCAGTGGCTGCTTCGTCGGCAGACTGAGCATTTCCTTTACCCATCCACCGAGCAGCTGCAAGGGCTCCGGCTTCAGTCGCTCGGACCATTTCAAGTGCTAAATTCCTATCCACGAATTAGCTGATCCTTTTTAGAAAAAGATTCAAATTCGAATCATCAATGACTCTTATCAAACGACTTTCTTTCTGAATCGGGCTGGTTTGATACCAAGTTCTTCGCGGTACTTTGTTACAGTTCGTCTGGCAAGCTTGATGCCTTCTTCGTTCAATCGTTTGAATATTTCCTGATCAGACATCGGCTTGGTGACTTCTTCTGAATTGATTATTTCACTCAGACGCTGTTTGACTGAACGCTTTGACATATCTTCACCGTCTGTACTGGCTATACCGGTATTGAAGAAATATTTTATCTCAAAGACGCCAAGTGGTGTTTGTACATATTTGCCACTTGAAACACGACTAATTGTTGCAACATTCATTTCAACTATTCTGGCAATATCATCCATAATCAATGGTTTCAAAAACGCAGTTCCCTTTTCAAAGAACTCTTTTTGTTCGTTTATAATCGCTTCCATAACCCGAACCATTGTACTTCGACGCTGGTTGATTGCGTTGAGCAGCCATCTTGCTTGTTCCAATTTTTGGCGCACATACGCTTTGGTATCTTTTGAAGTTGAGCTTCCGCGTTTAATTAACTGTTTGTAGCCGGCATTAATTCGTAATTGCGGGACACTGCGATCATTATGCTGAACAACATACTCATCACCAAATCGTTCAATTATAAGGTCAGGAATGATAGTCGAGGCAGCAGCATCAAATCTACCATAAGCCGGTGTTGGTGATAGGGTTTTAATTGTCTCGAGAGCTTTTTCGGTTTTATCAAAACTTGCGTTCATAATTTTAGCAAGCTGCAGAGTTGATTTCTTTTCAAGGTCTCTGATATGTTCATCAACTAATCTATAGGCGAGAGTCTTTTCGAGATTTTTTTCTTTAAGCTGGATAATCAACGATTCTCTAACATCACGCGCAGCTACACCGGCTGGATCAAAGGTCTGAATCATCATAAGGACTTCTTCAATCTCTGACTCTAAAACTTCCAGCTCGGCAGCCATTTCGCCGGAAGAAATTGTGAGGTAGCCATCGGGTGCAACGTTTCCAATTATATATTCACCAATCAGTTGCTGATCATCGGAAAATTTCAAGAATGCAAGTTGTTCGAGAAGGTGGTCGTACAAAGAGGTAGAAGACTGCGCACTCCCTTCGAGACGTTTTTCTTCGGGCTCGCGACTTTCTTTTACTTTGTACCCTTCCTGATCCTCAAAAAGATAATCCCAGTCAATCTCATCCTTATTTTCATTCTCGGATTCTTCAGTTTCAGTTTCTGAGGAGGCGTCATCGGGAGTTTCTTCAAGAGTTTCAATTTCTTCAAGAAGTGGATTTATCGACAACTCTAGTCGCAGAGTTTGCTGTAACTGCAAAAGAGGCATTTGAAGCATCTTGAGAGACTGGATAAGTTGTGGTGCTAATACCAGTTTCAGAGATGGTCTTAATTCTAATTTCATGATCTACCTTCGGGGAGAATAATAATTAATAAACGTACTATACTTATTGCTCTACTGCTCTTATCGGTCTGCCGGGGAGGCAGGTTGAGTCAGTCGGTGCAGTTCGTTCATTTATTAAACAATCCTTCCTTTGGTTTTCAGTTAAGCTTGAACTTTTCGCCAAGATAAATCTTCCTGGCTTCAGGATCATCGGCCAAAAATTCAGCCGTTCCTGATTTTAGTATTTTTCCTTCGCACATAATATAGGCTCGATCACAAATTGATAACGTCTCTCTTACATTATGATCTGTAATCAAAACGCCAAGACCACGACTGGTCAGACGTTCAATAATCTTTTGAATATCTTCTACTGCTATTGGGTCGATACCCGCGAATGGTTCATCCAGTAAAATAAACTTAGGCTCGGTAACCAAAGCCCTTGTAATTTCGACCCTTCTGCGCTCTCCGCCAGAGAGGGTGTATGTTTTATTACTCCTAAGATGAGTAATATCAAGTTCGCCTAAAAGCTCTTCGAGCTTTGCTTTGCGATCTTTCCGAGACATTTTTCTAAATTGTAGAACCGACATTATATTGTCTTCGACCGTCATTTTTCTGAAAACTGACGCTTCCTGAGGTAAATATCCAATTCCGATACCTGCTCGGCGAAACATTGGCCATTTAGAGATATTAGCGTCCCCCAGAAAGACCTGACCGCCATCAGGACGGATAAGGCCAATCACCATATAGAAAGTTGTCGTTTTGCCAGCTCCGTTAGGTCCTAACAGGCCAACAACTTCGCCGGGATTTACAAGAATCGAGACACCATCTACAACAGCTCTTTTCTTGTAGTATTTAACTAATTTATCCGATCTCAGCGTTGTCATAACTCAATATAAATGGTAAAAACCGGCCTTCAAAGTTATTTTGTGTCAACTGGAGCACAAAATTTGCTTACACCTGTAACTTATACGGAAATAATGGGTTGCAGCAGTGTAAAAATATCGTTATTTGTAGCTCTCTCGGGAATACCGAGGACCAATCTGCAGCTAAAGGAAAAACGCATGAAAAAGAACCTAATTACGATTCTAATACTCACCCTGATTGTGGGTTGTTCCAAATCTCCTGATGAAATCAGAAATGGCCTTGTGACGGATATTCAGAATGCTATCAACTCCGCACAAATGATTGATGCTGATAAAAAACTGGAACGCTTGCGAATTGAGTTCCCGGAATATACCGGAACAACATTACTGCACGCTCAGTTGCTCGAAGCTCAGATGCTCTATCATGATGCGATGCGTCTTTACATGGAAGCAGCAGAAGCAAACCCTGTAAGCTCTAAACTGATTGTTGCACAAGCACGGATATATGAACGACTCGAACGACTCGACCCAGCTCTGCGCTTAATGGAAAAAGCATCGAAGTTGCCACAATTCACGAATGATGACCATCTGTATTATATCTCTTTATTGCTTGATGGATGGAAACTGAAAAAAGCAAAAAGCCAATTAAGTGTTGCTACCTCATCAGGACTTGATGACGACTTAAGTAATCTGTTGCAATTACGATTAGATGTAAGAGTGAATGGTTCAGCTGTTTCATCCCTCGCTAATCGGAATGACAAATCATCAAATTATTATGAACTACTGGCTGACTACTATGAGAGCGGTGGCTGGATTGATTCAGCAATCTGTTATTCAGAACTCTCAGCACAAGCCGATGATGCAGGGTTCATGGGAACTCAAACTCATTTCCTGAGACTTCTAAAGAATGGATATAATTTTATGGCGCGCCAGGAACAGGATCGTGTTGCATCTTATGATCCAGAAAGCGCATTAATTGCTGCGATGATTATGCGATACGGTTGGAGTGTTGGTAATTTCACACTCTGCTCACGGGCTGCAGTAAAATATAATAAACTTTTCCCCAATCTTCTTGCTCCGATGATTTATAACATCAGAACGAGCTGGGTTGGTTTCAATATGCCTGCCTGTGAAGATGATATCAATCTCGGACAACGCTTGGTAAACACAGGAAATTACTCTGTGAATTATAAAGAGTTTATGTTGGATGAATTTGAACTTGTCTCGCATATCCTTGGTATTCATCCAGGAATTGGTATGAAAGCACCTGACCGCGCAGGATTTCAACGAAACGAACGAAGGTTTATTCATGACCATGCAAATATGGTTGTTAACTGGGCAGACACGAATACATTCGATTCGCTGGGGAATCTTGCTCTAAAGGATCATTCAGATGATCCAGTATGGGTGAGCGGATTTGGTGATGCTCTTCCAAGAAATAAATCGGGACTTGAAAGAGCATCTAAATACTGGCAGTCATCTCTTGAAATTAACAAGAACTATTATCCTGCACTTACAAGCTGGATAAACAACCTTGAAACTGGACGTCTTTACGAAAAAGCATTAGCGATTCTTTCAAAACATTCAGAATTAGTAAATTCCTACGAGCCACTTTTGATCCGGCAGGCAATACTTAACTTGCGTACCAATTTGAATAAAGAAACAATTGAACAGTTCTTCCTTTCTACTTTGCATAACAGAGGTTCAATTGAATCTTATCGTACGGCTGCAGCAATAGTCGATAGAAAAGGTGATCGTGCTTTGACTGAATTGTTTGCAACCAAGCTTATCGAATTGAATCAAACACTTCCAGGTTTGTACCAGATCGCATCGTCGATATGGTCTGAACTGGCAGATCATGAAACTGCACGTAAGATAGCCGGGGCAGGACTTAAGATCGACAAAAATCATGCTGGCCTCCTTGCGCTTGAGGCAAGATCAATCTACGCCGGCGGTGATGTCGAAAAAGGCATACAAGTATTTGAGGATATCATCAAGAAAAATAACGGTTCGCCAGATGCAGAATTGCTTTATTCAAAATCACTGGCTGAGACAGGTGGTGTTGATGGACGCCGTGCTCAAAACCATGCCCGACGGGCTGTCTTCTTGAGCCGTTCTACCGAACAATCACTTGTTAATCTCTCTTATGTAAATTTCAGATTTGGTGACTACAAGCTTAGTCGAGGTGATGCAAGACGAACTATCGGCACATATCCTGAGTCTGCCGAAGCACACTATTATATAGGTGCATCTAATTTTGAAATTGACCGGAAGAATGTAAAAATATTTCTCGACAAAGCGATAGAGCTCGGACTTCGCGGTGACAAACTCGAACATGCCCGGAATATACTTTCTCAATTATAGGGATGTTGGCCTGTTACTACTATGAAACAAAAGCTAACCCTTGTTACTGGAGCCGATGGTTTTATCGGCTCACATCTTGCTGAGACACTGGTCCAAAGCGGTACATGCGTACGTGCTCTCGTTCAGTACAATTCATTTGGACACGCCGGATGGCTTGATCAGATAGATCCCTCAATCAAATCGAATATTGAAATAATCGCCGGAGATATTCGTGATCCGCATGCTATGAACGATCTCTGCAAAGGAATCGATACGATTTATCACCTCGCTTCATTGATAGCAATACCGTTTTCATATCGATCACCCTCTTCCTATGTTAAAACCAATATTGAAGGTACGTTGAACCTGCTACAGGCATCTCGCGACAACGATGTGCAACTGTTTGTTCATACTTCGACCTCAGAAGTATATGGAAGCGCGCAGTCAGTTCCGATCAGCCTTGATCATCCATTGACTGCTCAGTCACCGTATGCTGCTACGAAAATAGCTGCCGATCAGATCGCATTATCGTTTTATAGATCGTTCGATCTGCCCGTTGTTGTTGTGAGACCATTTAATACGTATGGACCACGTCAGTCGGCAAGGGCTGTGATCCCAACTATTATAAGCCAGATAGATGCCGGAAAAGATGTTTTAAGCCTCGGTAATATCAGACCAACAAGAGATTTCAGTTTTGTTACTGATATTGTTTCCGGATTTATAGCTACTGCCAAATCGAAAAACGTTGCAGGTGAAATCTTTCAGTTTGGAACGGGCGAAGAAATTTCAATTGGTGATCTGGCCAATAAAATTGCCGGACTAATGAACAAATCAATAAGTATTGAATCTGACAAGCGGCGAGTCCGACCAAAAGCGAGCGAAGTTGATCGTCTGGTGTGCGATAACAGTAAAGCAAAAACATTACTCGGCTGGTCTCCCAATGTATCACTCGATGATGGCCTTGTGCAAACAATTGAATGGCTGAAGAAATCACGGGATATCCCCGGCTATAACCCTGATCGTTACACGATTTGAGAAGCATTATATGCAGGCAATAATTTTAGCCGGTGGGCAGGGCACCAGACTTCGTGAGTACACAAAAGAGCTTCCGAAATCATTAGTACCGATAAGCGGACGACCGGTCGTTGAAATTATTCTCAAGCAATTTCAAATTCAGGGCGTTAAAGAAATTATCATGGCGGTCAATCATGGGGCTGAGCAAATTATTTCCACCCTTGGTGATGGATCACAATTCAATCTTAATATAAGATACTCACAGGAAGAGAAACCACTTTCAACGGCTGCACCGTTGAAACTAATCGAAAATTTGAACGATCATTTCATTGTAGCCAATGGTGATATTTTAACTGACCTGAATGTTGGCGATCTTTATAAAGCTCATGTTGAGTCTGGAGCTATGATGACGACTGCGACATGTAAACGTCGTGGACAAATTGAGTTTGGCGTTATTGAGGCCGATGATTCTAATCGTGTTGTGAGTTTCAATGAAAAACCTGAATTCAACTATGTTGTCTCGATGGGTATTCATATTTTCTCTCGTGCTGTCCTTGATTACATTCCTGACAATTGTTCGTTTGGTTTTGATGAACTTATTTTGTCCCTGCTTGAACAAAAGCAACATGTGGGCACATATCCGTTTGACGGTTACTGGCTCGATATCGGACGCCCCGATGATTACGAAAAAGCTATCGCTGATGCCGACCTTTACAAGCAGTGGCTAAGCGAATAGTAGAATTACTCCAACCCATGTTTTTTCATTTTTTTATATAGATGAGATCGTTCCAAACCAAGGTCTCGTGCTGCTGCAGTAACATTGCCATCATTACGATTAAGCGTTGCCAAAATATATTCACGTTCAAAAACACTAACGGCATCTTTTAACGGCAGCTTAATGGTTTCATTTCGTCCTGATTGTAGCGAACTGATTTGCCCGGCCTCAATTGTTTCTGTTTCTGCATAGATCGAAACTCGTTCAATCAGATTTCTCAACTCACGAACATTACCAGGGTAATTATATTTTTTTAATTCTGTAAGTGCGTCAGTTGAAAACCGTGTTGCCGTTGTACCTCGTTCACGTGCAAATTTTGAAAGAAAGTACTGAGCCAGTT
>JAUVAR010000288.1 GCA_030591625.1 Candidatus Zixiibacteriota bacterium | reverse complement strand
TGTTGGGCGAAGACAAACCTGCCGGACAACACAGTGTGACATGGGACGGCCGCGATGATTCCGGTAACCGTCTATCGACCGGCATCTATTTTTATAGAATTACGACCGATGACTTCAGCATGTCGAGGAAGATGCTACTCTTGAAATAGCCTACCCTTTGGGATACATTCTTATCTTGTAGGCCGAAACTCACCAGCCGATGGCTGCCTGCGATCTTGGCATCTTCTCTTGTAGGGCAGAACCATTATCCATTTATCGGTTCTGCACTTCTTGGCTACCCTTGACAATCAAAATGGGGATTTTCGAAAATCGTCATTCCTGCGAAAGCAGGAATCCAGATTTTCTTAGTAGGTCATGGTTGCTTGCAACTTGACACAGACTGGACAATACATTCTCACGGAACCCACACAAAGCGAGTGGGCGACCCAGTCTTTTACTTGCACGAGCAAAGCCAATTTGATTTTGATATTTGTATTAACCGGAGGGATTGCTTAATCAGCAGTTACCCATTTCAGTGCATCATCATAATCGGTGAAAATCCTGACAAGCTGTGCCTGATTCTTGGAGACTGTTTCGTAGAAAATGATATCGTGTACAGGCTCTGAAACTACCATAGCTCTTCTCGTGAGAGGACTAAACCCCGCTTCTGAAATCTTCTTGGGGATCTCGTATATATTGATCGTAGAAAGAATAGTATTGGCCTCACGGGCATCGTTGAGAATCCGCGTGCACTTATATTTCTTCAAAATAGGTATCATTGCAGCAATCAAATCGTTCACAAACTGTTCGTCGATTGTACCGGTCATCTTGGCCATCAAGCAGGCGGTATCTTTGTCATATTTAACTTCAAAAGGCATTTGTTAAACAACCATTATTAACGGGTTAACCATTTAAGTGCTTCGTCATAATCGGTGAACACTTTGACAAGCTGTGCTTGATTTACGAACACATTTTCAAAAAATGAAAGATCATCAGTTGGTGCTTTTACAACTACCGCCCTCTTCGATAAAGGATCAATTCCTGCTTTTACAAACATCTTTGGAAGATTGAAAATGTCAACGGTAGAGAGATCAATTTCCGCATCTCTCAAGTCGTTCAGAATACGAAGGCAGTCGTTTTTTTTCATTTGCGGAATAAGCACCGACAGAACTTCGTCAATAACCTGTTGATTGATTTTGCCTGACATATGACACATCATACAAGCAGTATTGTCATCGTATTTAATTTCGAACGGCATGAATTTGGCTCCCACATAATTATATGCCAGACGTTATTATTAAGTTTTATGATATTTGATTCGAGGTGTCACTTATATCTACATGATCTAAGGCCGAATTGCAAGTGGAAAAGATGGGGATGCCAAGAGTTGAAATATCAGGTGGTGTCAAAAACTGACAGTCATGGAGTGCTACCAGAATCAATAAAGACTCTCATGCAAAGGCCTGAGAGTCTTGGGATAATTTTGTGCACCCACCTTCGAACCGCTCGGGAAAGGGTTGGCCTACAGCCAGCTCAAACCGGGCTCGCCTGCAACACACATGAAAACATTCCTGCCGCTGCTACCTTCCGGTCCTGACGGGGTTCAGAAGAATCATATTGTACAGGACCCGATCTTCAACACCGCTTATATGTCAACACCTAACTTTCGCTAAGCCCTCGGGTGGGAATTCGACCCCGGTAGAGCGGGTTCCGGGTAACAGGGCACCGCTAACTCCCCGTCTAGCACATCTTCTGATCGCCTCGTATTCCACGAGACGAAATATTATTTTGGTGGAGCCGACCGGGATCGAACCGGTGACCTTCGCATTGCGAACGCGACACTCTCCCAACTGAGCTACGGCCCCAAATTATCAAATCTAACAGAAAGGTCATACGACCCTTCATTTGGGCTTATAGAATAATATCGGCCCCTGATTATACCAAGTAAATTCTCTATTGTCTGAAAATTTAGAAAAACAGCCCGAGTCGGACAAAATAGAATGGCCCAATGCTGACATCAAAACCCCGATCTTTGCCAGAAATAGTTCCCCAATAGCCAATTACAAGCATCGGTCCAACCTCAATATCAGTCTCAATCATCAGTTCGGTTGTTAACCTGTACGTTAGGAATTTAGCTTTTGATATTTTAAAGGAATTTCTGAATTCGCCATAACCTATCCCACCACCACTTCTGATAGCCCAATTGCCATTGTCGGGGTTGAAATGATATTTCAGGTTTAGCCCGATATCTAAAAGGTCTTTATCAATTGCCTGAATAAATGCTGTGTCGGGGATATCCCAATCGATATGATAATTCGATACCGATAATCCTATGTGGATTCGCCGGTAGAGAGGCGCATCAAAGAAGATATCGAAATGATAAGTATCTTTTGTTTTATGTGCCGTATTATCAAATTCGATATGACTTGCCGGAGTATATCCAATGCTTGCTCCCCCTACAAAACGATCAAACTCAATATCTGCAGCAGTTAAAGATGCAGTGCAAAAGCATAAGATGATTGTTATGATTCTAATCGTGCTCATACAATAAACTTTTTTATTCTCAATCTTATAATTAGAAAACAATCCCAACTCTCATCACAGTTACAGCACCCATTTTAATACTGTAATCTCCGTTACCTCCACCCAGAGACCACGTTTGACCTACATCGACCAAAAAGCCAAGTCTACTGGGCTTAATCAACATTTCTACGAATATTCTCATTGTTGTATATTGGGAAGCTTTTATCTCATCTATTTTAGGCACCATTGCAACACCTAAGCCTATTGATGGCTGGAATTTGAAATTACCCCCTGATGTGTTGATAACTCTCTTCATATTCAGAGATAAATTCAAAAGTGATTTGTTGTGTAAAACTGTGTCTAACGCTTTCGTTTCGATTGAAACTATATCGACAGATAAACCAGCAAGCCAATTTGATTTTATTGGATAATCGAGCAAAATTCCAAAAGTATTATTGCTCAGTGTTCTGAAATCAACTTCTGCGTTATTAACTTTATCTGTTAGAGTGACAGTACCTGCACCATAGGTACCAAACTTGACTCCAAAGATACCTTTGGTTTCACCGGCAGTAATAGTTGATGCGCAAAGGAATATTAATATTGTGCCAAATATTATTATTGTTTTTTTCATGTCAGACTCTTCCTGGATGAAGTCAATAGTTTCATATATCAATATCTAATTATGATATCAATAGAGACGGTTTTAAGTGTTCAGTATCAAATCAATTATAATAATTCGAAAAGGAAGAAGTTAGTCAAATAAGCTTCGCAGGCTTATTTCCCCAATACAATCCCAACCCTATAAACCATAAAAGGCCTAATTTCCATGTTGTACTGTTCGTTACCACCGTCAATTGACCAAGCACGACCAATGTCAATGACTACTCCAACCTTATTCGGCATGTAAAGAGCCTCAATGAATACTCTCATTAAAGTCAAGTTAACCGGCTTGGGAGTTAAAATATCCGGCATCTGGGCATAACCAATAGCAATTGCAGGTCGAAAAGTGAAGTCTTCTGCGCCACCACCCAATTCCAGTTTCAAATTCATTGCAACATTCTTCAGATAATTGCTCTCAATATCTTTATATGATTCTTCATCGATATGTACTAAATCGACAGATCCACCTATAAGAAATCCAAATGCAACGGGAATGTCGAGCATTATGCCAAACGTATAAC
>JAUVAR010000214.1 GCA_030591625.1 Candidatus Zixiibacteriota bacterium | reverse complement strand
TTTGTTACACAACGCACGAGATGCAATGCAGGATGTTGGACAAATCACCCTTGCCACCGAGAATTACTACGTTGATGATGTCTCTGTAGTATATGGTCGTGTACCTAAAGGTGAATATGTTAAGCTCACTGTTTCTGATACTGGTTGTGGCATCCCCGATGAAATAGTACAAAAAATATTCGATCCATTTTTTACATCTAAAAAAGCCGATAAAAAACGTGGATCCGGACTTGGTATGAGCGTCGTAGATGCGGTAGTTCAGGATCATCACGGTTATATTGATTTGATAACAAAAGTTGGAAAAGGTACATCGTTCTTTATTTATTTCCCTATTACCAGAGAAACGGTTAAAGGGGAAGACTCTATTGAGGTTGAGGGTGGAACCGAATCAATATTAGTTGTCGATGATGATGATGTTCAGCGCGAAGTTTCATCTCAGCTTCTAACGAGACTGGGATATAAAGTCGATACTGTAAATAGCGGTGAGAAAGCAGTAGAATTTCTTCGTGAAAACCGAAGAGAATTAGTCATCCTTGATATGGTTATGCCGGGTGGAATTGACGGAGCAGAAACATACAGACGTATTCTCGAAGTTCAACCGGGTCAGAATGCAATTATCTTATCTGGATTCTCTGAATCAGGACGCGTGCTTGAAGCACAGAAACTTGGTGTTGGTGCCTTTGTAAAAAAACCAATTACCAAAAAGACAATAGCATCGGCAGTCCGAACAGAACTGGACCGTGCAAAGAATCAAGCTCGGGCTTAAGACCTCATAATACTTTTAAAATAACGTGTGCATTTGATGGCCATATTATTACCAACACTATCGCTCTGGGTGGTGTACGTGAGTTTCAATCTCGTGCTGGATTGAACAATGGCGGGCCTGAAACTAAATGACAGACCCTCCATGAATACGAAATTATGATTCTACAAAAATAAAATTGTATCGATTAGTGATTTGTTACAGGTGTTAAGGTCTGCTTATTCTTACGAACAATCATCACCAAAACAAGACTATAAACTAATGACGATAGCGCCATGATTGATTGACTAATCACTGCGGCCGGACGTGCTGTATCATTCCCCATAAGCAGGCCAAATGTCTTTGGAATCCCGCCAAATGTTGCAAGAATACCGACAACCGCAAGGGCGACCAGTGTCCATAACATTGTGGAAGGTCTGAATCGTTCCAGCACAGAAGCCTTTAACGCGAAAACAACAATACCAAAAAACGCCGGTATAAGAGCAGTGATGCTTTGCATGCCGGTGGCCAGATAACCAACGAGTCCGAGTAATACTAAGGCACCCGAATAAACCAATGTAGATCGTGCAATATTCTGTTTCATCTTTCCATCTCCAAATATTTTTGTGCAAACACTATTGTTTGCCGTTTCAATAGTCATAATTTAATCAACCAAATAACAGCTCTCTAACACTGGCAGTTCCCAGAAATATGCGCTCATCTATTAATCATGAGACTGGTTATGGTAAAATGACTGGAATGCAGGATTTCTGCACAGTTCTCCTCACAAAAGGCTCAGCAGTATTAGATTGACCCGGTCGAACGGAGCTGTATATTGCACCTATGCAAGCAGATAAGAAAATTACACTCCTGATTAAAAATATCGGACAGCTGATCACGATGGATGGTCCTATCCCTCGGGTCGGTGACCAGATGAAAGATATCGGTCTGATAGAAGATGGGGCAATCGCAATATCAATCGATGAAATTGTATCGGTTGGTAAGTCGGATGAAGTCGAAGGGCAATCAACTCTCGCCGAGAACTGCACAGTAATCGACGCTGAAGGTGCGGTTGTAACACCGGGACTAATCGACCCGCACACCCATCCGGTCTTTGCAAAGACACGCGAGAAAGAATTTGAGATGCGTACCGAAGGGCGTTCCTATATGGAAATCGCCGAAGCGGGCGGAGGGATTCGTTCGTCGGTCCGGCATCTGCGGGAAGCATCTTACGCTGATTTGAAAAATGCTACTGCCGAACGACTCGACCGGCTACTGTCGTATGGCGTCACGACTATCGAAGCGAAATCAGGTTATGGTCTCTCGACTGAATCTGAACTGCAGATGCTTGAAGTTATCGCCGAACTAAACGAGACGCATAATATTGATTTGGTCCCGACGTTTCTCGGTGCGCACGAAGTACCGGATGAATATCGTGATGATCGCAAAGGGTACGAAGATTTAGTCATAAATGAAATGATACCGGCCGTTGCCAAAAAGAAGCTCGCCGAGTATGCCGATATTTTTTGTGAAAAAGGTGTTTTCGAAATAGAATCATCGCGCCGGATAATGTCTGCGGCCAAAAGCGCAGGAATGAAATTAAGATTTCATGCCGATGAACTCGCCTGTATAGGAGCTGCGGAACTTGCCGCCGATATGGGCGCGGCAACGGCTGATCATCTCGTATATATTTCAGACGATGGAATCAAAGCGATGGCCCGTGCCGGGACTGTTGCAGTTCTTTTGCCCGGAACAACATTCTCGTTGGGTGGGAGCCAGTATGCTCCGGCTCGCAAGATGATTGATGAGGGTGTGGTTTTGTCTCTTTCGACAGACTGCAATCCAGGATCAAGTTTTACTGAGTCATTACCGTTTATTATTACGCTTGCGGCAGTCCAATTGAAGTTGACCGCGGCTGAGTCAATTTCGGCAGTTACAGTCAATGCAGCCTGGTCGATTGATCGATCTGAGATGATTGGCCAGCTTATGCCTGGAATGCAGGCTGATTTTGTTTTGTGGGATATGGCAGATTATCGGGAACTGCCCTATCATTACGGTGTAAACCTGGTAGCGAAAGTTGTCAAGAAGGGCAAGATTGTTGTCAATGCTCAAAATAATGGAAATGGCCGTGACTAAAATGCTGGTTGCTATAATTGCCTTTAGCCGGAAATTAGTTCTGTTTGGACTAATTCTATCTATGTTTATCGCTGGATGCGGAGTATATACGCTCAGCCCAAGAGGGAAATCGACTATTTCTACAATTACGATTGAGCCCCTTGAGAATCAAACTTCTGAGTTTGGTTTGGCTGATCGCTTGACTCAGATACTGGTTGATGCGTTTATTGAAGATGGTTCCCTGAAAGTGGTTCCGGTCGATCAAACGGAGGCTCAGCTTGTTGGAACTCTGTTAAGTTACAGGCGTTTACCAAATACTTTTGATGCCAGCGATCAAGTGCAGTCGTATAAGGTCAGGATGGAATTTAAGCTGACTTTAAAAAATGTTGCTGACGGGACCGAATTCTGGAGCCAGAAGGTTAGCCAGGAAGGTGTTTACGAAGCAGATACAGAAACCGAAGAAGATGGCCAACTGCGTGCGACGGCGTTGCTGGTTGAAACAGTGCTCGACCTGACTACAAAATCATGGTAGAGACTAATATAATCCGGGATTAAACGGTAATACTAATGATAATACGAAACAGCTTTATAACATTATTTCTTACTTTGCTATTCTTACTTTCAAGTGTGGTGGCGAGTGAAAATAATCCGGATGTCGGGACTTCGGCGTTTAACTTCCTAAAGATAAATACAGGTGCTCGGGCCGTTGCAATGGGTGGAGCGTTCACCGGTTTGGCCAATGACGCAAACTCGGTTTATTATAACCCGGCTGGAATTGCAACTATTGAAGATCGAACTATCATTGCCGGGTATCATAATTATTTTGCCGGAATGCAGAGCGGTGTACTGGGTATAATCGGACAGTATAAGAAATCACATCATTACTCAGTTCAGATTAATTATCTCAACTATGGTACATTCATAGAGACAAATAAGTTTGGTGAAATCGAAGGTGAATTTGGTGGTGGTGATCTATTATTTGCGGTTAGTTATGCTCGTCAGTACAGCAATAGTTTTTCATTCGGGGTGACCTCAAAAATTATCTACGAGAAGATTCAGGAATTTTCTGCTACAGGAATAGCCTTTGATTTTGGTGTCAAGTATCGAGGTAACAGAGATCGTTACACCGCAGGCTTGATGATCCAGAATGTTGGCGTAAAACTTTCGAACTTTAGAGACGTTGAAAAAGATGACCTGCCGTTTGCTATTCGTGCCGGCGCAGGGGTACGTCCGAGGGGACTCGCTTTCCAACTCGTCGGGGATGTTATATATCCATCTGATAATGATATCTATGTTGCTTTAGGACTTGAGTATTACGAACTGAAGCCTCTATATATTCGGGTTGGTTGGTCATCATTTGGTTCGAATTATCGAGCTCTTGATTCCGATGACAGCTTTGCCGGGTTATCGATAGGATTTGGTATTGATTGGAAAAATAAACAGATTTCATACGCCTTGACCTCCGGAGCAGATCTGGGCGAAAGTCATCGTATAACAATAACCGGGGGAATTTAGCGATGATGAAAAAAAATTGTCTAAGTTTGACGGTAGTAGTATTGATCGTTAGTGTCATCTTTGCGGGTGCTTGTTCGGAAATAAACATGGATGATCCGAGACAGGTTGTTATTGCATTCTTTGGTGCAATGGAGAAAAATGACCAGCCAGCTCTGGCTCATCTGCTCGACCTTGCCGAAATAATGAAAGATCAGGGGAAGCATTATGCTCTCTCGGGTGCCAAGAACGATCTTTTTTCTTCTCCACAGGACATTCTTGATGATCTGACAAATGAAGGAAGAACAAAAAAACGATGGTTTGCCATGCAACGGATCATAAACAAATCCGAAATTATGGGAACGAGTTCGACGGTAGAAGTTACTTTTGTAGATAAGAGTAAATCAAAAGGATATTTGACTAAGTTTGGACTTCATAAAGTGAGTGAAGTCTGGAAGATTTACAGTTTTCAAACAACAACAGAGGCACCTAATTAATGAGCTTAAAGATAGCTTTCAATTCGATGATAATAATATTGGGTCTTATGGCCCTCTCATGTGGGGGTAGTAAAGATTTGGCTGAGACAGACAATATAGAAGATGCAATCAGTGTACAGGAACTCAGGCAGGTTTTAGACTCGGGTGATGATATATTCTTAGTCGATGTGCGCACACAGCCAGAGTACGCAGAAGGGCATATTGCC
>JAUVAR010000316.1 GCA_030591625.1 Candidatus Zixiibacteriota bacterium | reverse complement strand
GCAAAGACAAATACCAAACCTAACAGGTTACGGAAATTACGTTTGTTCATAGAAACCTCCTATAAAGGAAAATAGAAACCGACAATCTCGACCTCTGGCTCATCCCCTTTATCAATAGTTGGAATTATCAATCACTTTATGAATGTCTTCTCTTGTCATCGCACCGGTAACGACATCTATCACAATTAACTGATCATTCACGACTATGTTGAAGGGCGCAATAGTAACTCCCAAAGCATGCTGATATTCTTTGTTCTCGTCCAGCAACATGAGAGGCTTGAAACCGTATTCCTCTTTGTATTCTTTTAGAAGAAGCGCATTGGTAGAGGAAATCGAGATGAAACGCATATAATCAATCGGATTTTCAATCGTCTCCTGTAGTGTCAGGCTCTGGTCAAGGCAAGTGCCACAAGTCGGGTCAACAAACGACAATACCGTAACATCCATCACGATTTCTGACAGCTTCTGGATATTCATATCAAGGTCGTAAAACTCATAGTCCGGCAGCTTGTCGCCGATACTAAGATTCTCCATCTCAGAAAGAATTTTCTAAGTCCGTAATTCACGTTGTGCTTTGAACTGTTCTGTTCTGTCTTTACCGACTAATCCACCCGCCTGCACACCAATGATATACGCTATCCCTGCTGTCAAAATAACCGCAACCACACCAACTGTGATCTTCTTCACCCTTAATTCAGCCATCCTTCCCTCCTGATACAAAATTGACACAACATGCCATCCACACATTCGCCTATGCGAACACGTTTCTACCCAGCTTCTATTATTTTCGTGTCATTCTCTCCGCTCCTGTGCGCCCAATACATAAGAATAATACCCCCCCCCCCCCGCAGCTATGTCAAGGATTATAAAGGGGATGTTAGATCAACTCTTCCCCCCATTATTCTATTTTATACATCCAGAACCATATCTCAAATCGACACAATGCAATAACATAGCTTAATAATCCTCCTGATATTTGTCGATATTTCTGCTTGGAGATTTCAAAATCGACCGTATATTTAGGCGACAAGGTACTACTATAATTCGTCGTAATTTCAAATTATGCGACAAACATCTAATTATGAAACAGGGAGAGGACTAAATGCCTTATTCCGCTAAGACTTCGTCTGCCCGCTCGATCAAATTGTATCAGCTTAGCTTGATATTGCTTATTTGTTTACTAATGAACCCTCTGTCTCAAGCGCAAGACTGCGGTACTGTAGTAACACCTGAACAGATAACGCTGGAACTGGAAACAGCAGTTGAAATTGATGACTACACTCGCCAGAACTTTGCTGCTATTGCATACGAAATACCTCTTGCAATACATATCGTAAGGCGTACAAATGGCACAGGTGGATTTACTCTCTCAGAACTCAACATAGCAATGGCTGACTTGAACAGTCAATATACTCAAGTCGGATGGACATTCTTCATAACTGGTGAGATTGATTATATCGATGACGACAATTACTATTTCAATACCAACACGTATGCAATGTACGACCAACTCAGACAAGTCCGACCTGTCCCCTGGGCTGTAAACATTTACTTCGCACCAAACACAGGCCTGTGTGGTATATCAGCTTTCACAACATCATCTGTTCAGGGTATTCTGATGGATAACGCCTGCGCGGGTACTGCGTTCAACAATTCAACTTATGCCCATGAAGTAGGTCACTACTTTGATCTTTTCCATACTCATGAATCAGCTTTCGGTACAGAATGCCCCGATGGCTCAAACTGTAGTTTCTCCGGCGACCTCCTTTGTGACACGCCGGCCGATCCAGTCCTAAGCGGTCATGTCAACTCCAGCACCTGCGCCTACGATAACCTCGAACCACCACCTGCAGGTTGCGATGCTACTCCCTATGCTCCACAGACAGAAAACTTGATGTCATATTCAACCAAACTCTGTCGCGATTTGTTTACATCCGAACAGGTTTCAAAGATGATATTCACAGTAGAGAACCGCCGCCCTGAACTTTCGGTTACCTGGGGAGGACTTTCGGTTATTCCTGCCGCAATAGCTCCATTCAATGTGCAGATAGGAACAAGCAGATCAACCATAATATCTATTCGGCAAACAGACAATCATGAAAACCAGATATCCGGGGTCACTAATACGCTAAGCGAACTTTCAACGTCAGGCTCTTTCCCGGCTAATCTAACAGGCATAGACTCGGCTCAGTTTACTGTTACCTATGATGCCACTCTGTTAACTTCGGCATGCAACATCCAGACTATCTATGACACTCTGGTCTTCACTACAACCTCGTCCGAGCGACCATTTATTTATGTACCAGTAGAGATATCTCTGTCTTATGTAAACACTGGTGCCTATAATTTTCTTATGGGTGGGCCAATAATGCAGTTCACCGCACCAAACTCTGCGGGCTTTGGTAATCAAACTCCAGAAGCATTTTCTTTTTTGGGTAACAATGCTCTATATGACGGAACGCTCATGCTCGGAATCATTGACGGTATAGATACAATAGTGTATCGAGATGCTTTTGGAGCTCAGGACTATGGATTTGTAGATACTTTCGTGACTGAAACAGACGGTGAAGGACGGGTGATGCACACATTAAGATTTGCTACCGCCGATGGTCGACTTCACGGTAAGGTACTCTATGACTACGATGCATCAAACGATCTCAACGAGCAGTATGTAATGGCCGACTATGAACTTTATAATGACTGCGATACCGAGCTTACCATCTATGCCGCCCTCTTTGCTGATTTTGATGTTGTAAATTCAGGGGCAAATATGTCTGACTATGACGAGCCAAGCAACACTGTATGGGTAAGCGAATCGTACGTCAACCAAGCTCAGATTGAAACTGCAACAAGTGTTGTTGGGATAACGATGCTCTCGGGTGACGCTTACAATCTTCGGAGCTTAGGCAACCCTCAATTCGTATATCCAACCAACAATTTGGTTCAATCTGAGATGTATGAACAAATGGTTGCACCAAATAATCAGAATGGTGCTACCTCTTCAGACTGGTCGTGCATGTTGACATTTGGAAATACTACTATTGCACCAGGCGACACGGCAAGATGGACAGCAGCGCTATTATATTCTGACAATGGCACGAATGAACTAATGGTTCAACGAAATTCAGCCTTCGCTTACTTTAACAGCCTTTTAAGTTGTTGTGTAGATGCAACCGGCAATGTCAATGCAGACCCTGGTGATATAGTTGACATCGGTGATCTGACCAGACTAATAGACTACTTGTTTATATCCTTTGT
>JAUVAR010000106.1 GCA_030591625.1 Candidatus Zixiibacteriota bacterium | reverse complement strand
GTGAGGGAGTTCTCATTTGGCACTGCAATGATGAAGTAAGCTGGTCCAATGCTGACGATGATTATCGTGTGCTCGATGTGGAAGAGGCTGACGGACTTGACGAGATGGATCTTCTGGTGAGTCGTATGGATGCTGGTGATCCATTCCCCGGATCATTGGTTGCCGAGAGCTTCTCGGATTGGACCTACCCGGCGGCGTTAGATGTTGCAGGAGTTCCAACCGGTGTAGTTGCAGAGAATTTTGCTTATACCTCCGGACCGGGCTCTAACGTAACAGCAACAC
Source organism: Candidatus Zixiibacteriota bacterium (assembly GCA_030591625.1). Taxonomy (GTDB): domain Bacteria; phylum Zixibacteria; class MSB-5A5; order GN15; family FEB-12. The sequence goes on along the minus strand of JAUVAR010000106.1, from coordinate 8,008 downwards.
TCACGCAAAGAGAGATTTACGGTTACACCCTTTCGTATGTTTCCAGACATGGCGGATTCGGCTATTTCGGTTACACCAACCCGCGCATTACTTATGGTGCTACTGCGTTTACAGCCACTGACTCTGGTTCTCTGGTGTCTGTAAAAATTGGTTATCATAGTGAGGCAGCGATGCCTTTTTATGTGAGAATATATAAGTGGATGATTGGTGCTTCTCCTCAAAATTATGCTTCTGTAACTCACGGCGACTTTCCCAGCACACCAACGGGGAGATATGCAACTCTTCTTTTGTCTGCGAAGTATGACTTGGATGTTGGGGATAATGTCCTTATTGATGTTGGTCGGGGGCCGATTCATTCCAAAAAAGCGGTTACTATGCAGAAAACGAATTCTGCTTCATATAGATCATACTACTCTGGAGATGGTGACAGTTACACAGCTTTTGACAATTGGGAAGTCTTGATAAAAGCGCAGATAGCAACTCAATGCGTCGATGATGATGCTGACGGAATATGCTCTTATGCTGACAATTGTCCGGGTGATGCTAACGGCGACCAGTCAGATTGGGACGGGGATGGCATTGGTGATGCGTGTGATGACTGTTGTATCGGTTTGACTGGAAATGCTGACTGCAATCCCGACGATGTTGTTGATATAGGAGATCTGACACGGTTGATAGACTACCTCTTTATTTCGTACAATCCTCTCTGTTGTCCTGATGAAGGGAATGCAGATGGAGAGAGTGGAATTGATATCGGCGATCTGACGGCGTTGATTGATTACCTATTTATCAGCTACACGCCAACGGCGCCTTGCCCATGATCGAAAGCTCTGACGTTTTACATCATTGCTCTTCTTGAGCACGTATAGCCTGGCGTTGTAAGTGTGCTCGCAGCGCTGGGTTGCTCTGTTTCAGAATAACTGTGTGGTCCAGTTGTGATATTAGTCTTTTAAGGCCCGCTTAATTATAGTGTAATTCCCGATCATAAATTGTAAGAGTGGAACTGTGTGGCTTACAGGCGTTCGACACGGAATCTGTAAAACTTTTCTGAAATCAGCATTTATAGAAGGGGAGTGTAGAGCTGTTAAGTATTGGTACGCTCGTCTAACAACGAAACGCAGAGCGGACAGAAGCTATTAGTCTTATAATCAAATTCTTCGATATATGTACTGGCGTGCATAACACAATCAAAATTGAGACAGTGGACCAGTCCGAAGGTGTGTCCCAGTTCATGAACTGCTTCTTTTTCTATTCGTTTCTCGAGATTGTCTTTGTTGGCAGGCAACCCGTAAAGTTCATCTCGAAACCGGTAGGTGGAAACAACGGCTGCTCTGCCACCAAGTTCTGCTTCACCAAACAAGTAAGTGAGGATTGGAGTGTATAAATCATGTACTGTAATACCAAGAATCTTGTCCGAATTATTGAGTGATTGGGACAAAAGTTGTGACAATACCCAGGTGGAGTTGAGTTGGTCCCGTTGGCGGTTTCTGCCCATGTCCAAGCGTATGTCCATAGGTACAATTCTTGTCGGAATCTGGAATGCTTGACTGATTGAGGATGACATGTTTCCAAGCAATTCATCATCGTCAAAATCGAGTGGGACTATATTTACCCGTGAAGCTATCGGCAAAGTCCGTATTTCTCAATTTTGTGATAAAGTGTGGTTCGGTCGATCTGCAGAGTTTCGGCTGCGTGAGTTATGTTACCTCCCGTTTTGTCTAACACATTTTGGATATGTCGTTTTTCTATTGTCATCAGACTTTGGTCCTGAGGTGATATATCAGATATATTATCAAGAACAAAACAATCGGATGAAATAACCTGCTTGTTACAGACCACAACAGCTCTTTCAATACTGTTACGCAATTCACGAACATTTCCTGACCAGTCACGATTTGTTAGCAGGTCCATCGCGCCGTTCGAAAAGCCTGTAATATTCTTGTTCATGCTTGTACTTAGTTTCTTAAGCAATCCGTTTGCAATGACAGGTATATCAGCACGATGTTCTCGCAGAGGAGGAACGAAAAGTGAAAAAACATTTAGTCGATAGTACAAGTCTTCTCTAAATGTTCCTTGTTCCACTGCCTTTTCCATATCGAGGTTAGTTGCACAAATCAAACGAAAATCGACGTTAACGATCTCATTGCCACCGACCCGAGTGAATTGTCGGGTTTCAATTGCTCTTAGCAGGTCCATCTGTGTTTTAGAATCGATACATCCGATTTCATCGAGAAATACAGTTCCCTGGTGTGCGATCTCCAGTTTTCCTTTGCGACGATATATCGCACCTGTAAAAGCGCCCTTCTCGTGGCCGAAGAATTCGCTTTCTGCCAGCCCGGGGGTCAGACCGGCACAGTTTATAGTTACAATCGGAGAATAGCGTCTTGGACTAAGCGAGTGTATCAACTGGGCCAGCAGCTCCTTGCCGGTTCCACTTTCGCCCCTTATCATCACCGAGGTATCAGTCGGCGCAACTGTCTTGACCAGATCGAGGAGCTTCTTGATCTGAGGGGTATCACCAAGAAATTTATCAAACTTACACAGCGCATTCAAACGTTTCTTAAGTTTTTGATTTTCTGAAAACAGTTGTTTCTTTTCGATGATATTGGAAACAAGATGCGACAGGTAATCAGGGTCAATAGGTTTTGTTATGTAATCATAGGCACCATCTTTGAGGGTTTTGATTGCTGTGTCAACTGACGCATACGCGGTGATCATGATCGTAGTAATATCGGGGTCAATTTCTTTCATCTTGTGATGAAGCTCTGTGCCGTCCATGCCGGGAAGCCTTATATCGAGGAAGACAATATCCCACTTGCCGGGCCTGAATTTGTCGAGGGCTTCCGCGGCATCCGCAGCGGAGCCGACATTGTAGTCAAACTCTTCAAACCACCTGCTTAATGAACCCCTGACGCTTGCTTCATCATCTACAATAAGGATGTTTACTTTATTATTGTCTTTGTTCACAATTAGCTCCTGGTTTTATCATACCCAAGATTAACGGCGTGTGTTAATCAATCACCGTTCAGGTTCTTCGGGATATTTATAATGAAGGTAGTGCCTTTATCAATTTCTGTCTTTACATCTATTGTGCCTTTGTGTCTGTCAACTATTCCAAACGCAACGGACAAGCCCAGCCCGACACCTTTTCCTTCGGTCTTACTTGTATAGAAAGGTTCAAATATATATGGAAGTTGGTCCTCGGGTATGCCCTCACCCGTATCTTGAATTGTAATCTGGCAGTTATCTTCCACTAAGTCAGAACCAACCGTAAGGGTGCCTCCATTGGGCATAGTCTCAATACCGTTCATGAGGATTGCCAGAGCCGCCTGTTGAATCTGTTCACTGTCACACTTTACCTCAAGAGGGACAGGAGATGGTATTCGCTTCAGGACTATACTATTGAGTTCTAAATGATGTTGTATAAGTTGAAGGCAGTTGTCTAAGATTGTCTCTATGTTGTGATAGGTGTATTCTCCGATCTTTCTTTTTGAAAAGAGTAACAGATTTCTGACAATATTCCCGCACCGAATTATTTCGTTGCTGACTATGGTCAAATCCTCCTGAACTGATTGCAGGAGGTCGGGAGTGATATCACGCTTATCGAGACGCCGTTGTGTCAAACGGACATAAGTTAGAATGCCGGCAAGAGGGTTATTGAGCTCATGCGCAACGGTGGCCGACAGCTTGCCCAAGGATGCCATTTTTTCAACCTGTATAAGATGAGCCTGAATTTCCTCCAGTTCGACAGTTTTTTGTTCGACTTTTTCCTGCAATGTGTTCGACCATTTTGTTACTTCATTTTGAGCCTTGTTCAGCTCTCTTACCATGATGTTGAACGAATGTGCAAGTTGTCCGATTTCGTCATGCCTGTTCATCGGAATTTTGTAATTCAGGTTACCCGAGGCGATTACTTTGGTTGCTTCACTGAGTTTGAAAATTGGTTTGCGAATTAGGGTCCAGATAAGAATTCCGGTAACAAGCAAGACAGATATTACGAGTATGGCCGATGCTACAATTGTGTAGTTTTGATTCTCTGCTAGAGCTTCATCAACGGCATGCAATGACATTTGAACATCCAGTACGCCGAGAATCTCCTTCTCATCTACGGAGACATGACAATTTACTCCGGAACACGCGGGTTCATTTCTAATTGGGACTATCATTGACATAATCCGACAGCCATCAGTGGCAGTTGTGAATCGTGTTCTTTCTCTTATCTCGAGTTGTTTTAGAGGTGTATGGCTAAAGTGACAAACCTGACAGACGGTGGATGAGATCCCAACCTGAGAAAATTGTTCTTCTGGTCGAGTTGTGAAATTTATCTTTCCATTCTTGTCATAGATTCGGATTACCTCTATTCCTTCCATCTCTTCAAAGTACTTGAATATTTGCTCAATATCATCTTTGCGATTGATGAGCATGCTGTAATGGATAGAGTTTCTTATGATATCCGTTGCCCGCACGGCACTAACTTGCACCAGGTTCAACAGGTTATTGCGCTGATTGGTAATGTCTTTGACAATGAATATACCGAGGCCGATGAACATCACCAAGAAGATCGAGATATATAATTTAACGCCTAAAGACATATCAATATTTGCAATCAGTTTTATCGTTATTGATAGTATAGCCAATAGTGAACAATAACACAAATATCATTGGTCCTTTGAACCACCGTCATTGGAATTACTAACCAATAATTGTTCGGCCAACCAAGTGAACCGTTCAAGAGATATCAGTGGTTCAATTTGTTTATTGCGTTATGGAACTACGACTAAACTACTATGTTAATCCTCTTATTAGTTCACGAACTCAGGACATCTCTGCCTGTGGCGGTTCCTGAATCAAACGTAATGTTATCCGCATTATGCTTCGGTGTCATTCTATTTGCTGGCGGAGTTATTTTCTTCACGTTGGCCAGTGGATTTCCAAATATTGGGAGATACCGCACTGCTAATGCGAACAGGAAGACAACCATCCCAACGATTGCTAACGACACCGAAATTTCCATCCAGGACGGTACATAGCTGACACCGGATGACGCCTCAATTCCTGTAATTGTAACATTTAGTCGGTTAAAGAGAAAACCTGCTATTGTGAGCACAGAGCAGATATAAAGTCCTTTCGTTGATAGTCTGATTCGTTTAATGCTCAGAAGAATTATCGGGGCGATGCTTCCAAGAAACATTTCCAACCAGAAGACATATGTTTCCATGCGTGGTAATACGGTAAGGTCCCATACTCCTCTGGTAGTAAAGTCCTGCACCTTTAAGATTAGATACAAAACCAGTCCTAAGAGCATGACTCGACCGAGATGTCTTAAGATGTTCTTTTCCAAACGATGACCAAAAGCTCTAAAGCTCAAATGAGATTCAAAGATGACCATCGCACAACCTGTTGATATGGCAGAGATTAAAAAGAAAGCAGGAAGGAGAGGAGAATACCATAAGGGATATAGTTTCGACGGCATGATCAAATACAACGATCCGAGCGATGACTGATGTAAGAAAGATAAGATCACACCTATTATGACCAGTGGTACGATGATTTTACTGACCCATTTGCGGAGCCTGTCCCATCCCATTCGCTCAAAGACGACTGTGCTGAACTCCAAAGCCAGTACTGAAGTATAAAATGTAACACACATAGCCACCTCAAACATGACTGAGTGGGCGTTACCCATCAGCATCGGGTGGTAGATTCTTAGGGGATGACCGATATCTATCAGCAGTCCTACAATAACGAGCGAGTATCCCAGGAACGCCGTCAGGATAGCCGGTCTTAAGACGGGGTAGAATTGTTTTAGATGAAGAACATATACTGCCCCGGCAATCGTAAAGCCGCCGGCAGCCAAGCCAACCCCGGTAACAACATCAAATCCAACCCATAATCCCCATGGAAACTTATCACTTAGATTTGTGGCCGCTCCCAGCCCTTCGGTAAACCGCACGAAGACAGCATACGTGCCCGCCAACCAGACGATAGCTAGCAAGACTCGCCAAAAAGTTATCTTAAAAGGAAGTTGCATCCCTACACCTGTTCTTTCTTTTGTTCATTATCCAGCAAATGTTGATTGAACCGGTTGTTCTCGGTCCCATTGTCGGCGAGTTCTATCCGGCGGTCAATTACCCACCATACACCGTACAGAAAGGCACCGAAGAAGACCGAGAATCTTGGTATTTTCGACAGGACATCCCAGGTAAGATTGGGCAGGGGTTCCATCGGCAGGTTGCCGGGGAAGCCAAGCTTTTCGAACGGGACCGAAGAAGCGAATAGAACCGAAGATCCACCTGCTTCATGTTCACCATAGATATGATTGACATACGTCGTTGGATCATCGCTCAGTCGTTTGCGGGCAATTTTCAGGAGTTCATTTCTATCCCCAAAAATGGTCGCTTCTACTGGACATGCTTCCGCACAGGCAGGAATTTTCCCAACTTTCTGACGGGCATGACACATTGTACATTTTTGTACTTTCGGTGAGGTGCTGTTCCATTCATAGGTGGGGACACTATACGGGCAGGCCTGCATGCAATAACGACACCCGATGCATTTCTCATAGTGATATATAACTGCACCTGATTCTGTTTTTTCCAGAGCTCCCACCGGACAGACTGAAACACAGGTAGGATACTCACAGTGCATACACAAACGTCGGGTATAAACACCTTCCTTCTCAATTACTGCAGTATAGGAAATCGAAGAAAGATCTGTAGTCTCTACATCGGGCTGATTGTTCTCTTCCTTGCAGGCATCCACACAAGCATTGCAACCAGCACATAGTTCTGTATCAATTAGGAGTGCTTTGCGTCCTCTCATGTTATCGGTCCTCATCTATTGTCATGAGAAACTGTTGTTCGAATTCCTTAATAGCATTGTTATCAAGGTGATTTGCAATCCCTTGCTCGAGTGTCCCGCCATCTGACAGGGTTGAATTAGCGAGAGCAGGTTGCAATGGGTGAGCCTGAACAAAATCCTTCAATCGGCTGAATTCATTCGACATCCAGGTTTTGGCCTTTTCTGCAATCCTGAAAGATTTGATATCATCCGACAGGTGGGTAGGTTTTACCAAATACATCCAGCAATCCTGGTAAGGATCTTCGACGATTTTCTGAGGGTTCTGATTAATCTCGAAATTGGAACATTCAATTTTGCCTGAGATAGGGGATGCTATACGAATTGTTTTTCCTCCCATATTCAGAACTATCAAATCCTCTCCTCTTATGATGTAATCCCCACCATGCTTAAGCTGGATAGAATTAACTTTGCCCAGGAAACGCTGGATAAGGTTATCAATGCCGATAGTCAGGTTTCCAGATGACTCCAGACTTAACCAGGTATGGTTGGGGGAGAAGAAATACCCTCTCGGGAAGGGGAGGCTGTTTCTCTGCGGAGTTACAGCCAAGTCCTCAATACTATCCTCAATTTCTTTCTTTTGCAGCAAAGAGCTGACGACGATGAAGACGATGAAAGTCAATACGACAAGTAAGGCGACCATTTGATTTACTCCTTGTGTTTCGGTCATTCATATACCGTAATTAGTGAATTTATTCACATGACAGTGAATAACATAAAGTGTGCCAATCGATTGTGCTAATCAAGGGTGGTGTCGTAAGTTTAGATACCACAACGGAATGCGGTGAAAGTGAGATCACGTTGGATCGTTTGTAAATATGGGAAACTTCCTTAGTGTGGTAAATACCTACACTATCATCTGGCTAACCCCAGAGGAAAGTACTCAGGTTGTTGGCAGACAACAAGTACGACAGTGTGGACATATGCGACGGCACATGTTGGAATATCCTACAGTCGATTCTGTTACTGAAGCGCGATTAGGAATTCCAGATTTGAAAGCCCGGGCAGCTGTGATAATCGTCTTGTAGGGACTGCTTATATTTAACCAGATATAAACAAGTAAATTAGCGAGTCCAATTCTGTCATGAAAGGCACTCAGGTTCTGTATGTTAGTGTCCAATTCGCACGTCGAGTCGTGTAGCAGAAAATT
>JAUVAR010000145.1 GCA_030591625.1 Candidatus Zixiibacteriota bacterium | reverse complement strand
CGTTCTTCGACTCCTCGCCTGCTAGTGGAGACTATATAACCACGTTCACGATCTTCCTCTGAATAGCGATACGGAATAAACGCATCAAAACATTCGATAATCCATTTGCAAATCGGTTCGGCCAGATCAACCGGCACAACGATTAGAAAATCATCACCGGCAATATGTCCAACAAAGCCTTCCTGACAAAGATCATAAACAATATCTTTAAGCATCCGTCCCATCATGCGGATAATCCTGTCACCTGATGCGTAGCCATAGTAATCGTTGAACGGCTTGAAATTATCGAGGTCGGCATAAAGAACGGCGAACTCTTCACCTTGAGTGATTTGTCTTTGGATTTCATTTTCGATCATTGATGGCCCCGGCAATCGAGTTGTCGGGTTCACAGACAAATCACGCCTGCTCCGTTCAACAACTCTGCGGATTCGCACTTCAACCATACGAGCGATCCATTCACCATGGATAAAATCTTCTGCACCGTTTTCGTAGGCAGCAACAACAACATCACGGTCAGGATCGGGATGATACAAAATTACCGGTACAATTGAGAGAACGATATTTCGTTTGATCGCTCGAACAATTTCAAGTTCACGCAGAAACAACGATTTGCCGGCCATGATAATTGCATCAATCGGATAACGAAGACAGATTTCTTTTAGCTCGGTAAAGTCCTGAAAGAAATGAAATGAGATATCTTCGTTACGATAGAAATTTCTTAGATAGAAGTCGAGATTCATCTCATGCTGCTTGAGGGCAAAATGAAACGTTGAGCCGTTTTGTTGGCTATCGGCCTTTTGGTCGGGCCAATTCTCTAGGGTGATACTTTCTGTGTTCTGCAACGATATACTCTCGGTCAATTTGGGTATAAATCTCCGTCGTAGTTATATCGGCATGTCCGAGCATTTCTTGCACTGTTCTGAGGTCAGCTCCCCCCTCAAGAAGGTGGGTAGCAAAAGAATGACGAAAAGTATGAGGCGTAACTCGTTTTCTGATTTTTGCTGCGGTTACTCTTTTACGGACAATTTTCCAAAGCCCTGTTCGCGATAACTCTTTGCCCTGTCTGTTTGAGAAAAGCAGGTCAGTAGCTGGTTTTACGAGATTTTGGTCATTTATTTCAAGATGATCCCTGACTGCTTTTATAGCCATTTTACCAATTGGAACAAGACGTTGTTTGTTTCCTTTGCCGGTAACACGTACAAACTCAGCCTCGAATTCAATATTTGATTCTTTGAGTCCGGCCAGTTCTGAGATTCTAAGTCCACAACCGTAGAGAAGCTCAAATATTGCTCTGTCTCTTGCACCATTACGTCCAGTCAGATCAATTGAATCAATAATTGTAGCAATTTCATTTGGAGAAAGATAATCAGGATGATAGCGCTGAATCTTGGGAGCCGAATAAACAAGAGCAGGATTTTCTTTGATGCGTGAATTTTCTTTTAAGTACCCAAAAAATCTTTTTACAGATGATATCTTGCGAGCCAACGTTGATGGTTTCCTGCCTTGTTTTGATAGAGCCATGAAATGTTTGCTAATCTGCGAGGGTGTCACTTTTTCGAGTGCAACTTTTCCTAAACCCAAACTTAGCTCAACAAGATCGCGCCTGTACGCTTCAATGCTATTGGCAGACAGACCTCGTTCCAGTTTTAGATGCGAGAGGAAGTCTTCAATTAGAAGTTCCTGTTTTTCAGATATCTGATCCGGCATAGGCGACTGCAATTATTCCGACGACGGTAAGGCCGGCGCTGGTTAAGGTTCGTTTTACTTCTGTTACTGTTGCCCCTGAGGTGATTACATCATCGACGATAATCACTCGCTTAACAGTTTCAGGAATTTCTTCGATGCTAAAGGCTCCTCGTACATTTGCTTTACGTTTACTCATCGGTAGCTTTGATTGGACCCGACGCTTGCGGCTTCTGATTATTATTTCATGGTTAACATCAATCGCCAGAGCTTCACCTATATGATCGGCAAGCACTTCAGATTGATTGTAACCACGAGCAAATTCACGGGACGTATGCAAAGGTACCGGCACAAGACGATCAGCCTTGAATCCCTTGATAGTCTCCCCCCATTTGTTGGCGATAGAATTTGCAAAATATGGGATCAGTTTTTTTACCCCTCGAAATTTTAACGAGACAATTGATTCCTGCATTGATGTTCGATACTCAGCATACAAAATAAGTGGCAATGTATCCTTGCCACAACAGGGCGTTGCTGTACTTGCTTTGAGAAGACCCCGACAATTGAAACAGATAGGTCCATTGAGAAATGAGAATGATCTGACACATCGCTCGCAAAGGATATCTTTAGAATCCAAATACTCGCCACACCCAGGACAGATTTGCGGGAAAGCAAAATCCAGGGCTGCTCTTATTATTCCGGGTACTCTAATCTCCATACCTAAATAAAGCAGGCATATCCTGATCAGAACAAGGAAAAATCAGAAAAGACGAGCTTTTGCTTTGAGAAAAGTCCAGTATAGGATTAGCAGACTTAAGAATATCGCTGCGCCATAAGAAAATAGTGAGTGTATATCGGATTCTGAACTGAGCCTATAAATAGCTTCCAAACCTGTTACTCCATAGAGATAATCGGTTAGTATCCCACAAAGAACAGCAGTAACAATGATTGCTACGAGATATCTAACAGTTCCTCCCAAACCGAGAAGTTTCTTAAGAACTACCAGCGAAGCAACATTGGTAGCTGGTCCAACCAGAAGGAAAACAAGAACAGCTCCCGGTGAAAATCCGTTAATCATAAGAACTGCTGCCAGGGGGGTCGAAGATGTGGCACAAATATATAAAGGCAATCCGCTTATTATTGCACCGATATATCCAGCCGGGCCACTTTTCCAGAAGGGAGCAAGGTTGCTCAGATAGCTTCCGAAGAGCGCATCAAGCAATCCTGCAAGGACAAAACCAAAAAGTAGAAATGGTGCAAGGTCAGCAATAAGATCAGTGAAGGCATACCTGACACCACCAATTAGTCGTTCGAAAATTGTCTTCTCTTTGGTTGCCTCATCAGTTGTGCAACATGAAGAACAACAATCATCTGCTTCCTCTTTTGTTTCTATGAAAGCCGCTTCATCATTGGTTTGAATAAAACCTGCGGCCATTGCCGAAAGAAATGCTGAGACCGGACGAGCAACAGTTAATAGCGGGTCGGTTAATGACCATGTCAGAAATATCGAATCAACACCAGATTCGGGAGTTGAAATTAAAAACGCGGTCAACGGACCTCGCTTCATTCCTGCATCATGTAATTGTTTTGCTACCGGCAATACCGAGCATGAACATAACGGCAGAGGTACGCCTATCAGGGCAGCTTTAAAAGTAGAAATAAATCTGGAGCCACCAACCAAACGAGTTACTGTTTTGGCGTTGAGAAAGACAGAGAGAAGCCCGGCCAATAAAAGGCCTAATAGAAAGAGCGGTGCTGATTCAAGCAACATCCGCTCTATCGAACTTATCCAGGTGGTCAAGAATAGTTGGATAAACTATCCTCCAATCTTCTCCAAGAAACTGCGAGCCGATTCTGCAGCATTTCCGTTCGGGTCTAAGGTAAGATATTTCTGCCAATAAACTCTGGCCGAATCACTCTGGCCCATACCATAATAAACGATTCCCACATTGAAAATAGATGTAGTGTGGTTCGGATGTTCTTGATTAACCTGTTTGAATTGTGCTAATGCTTCTTCATTCATGCCTAAAGCATGAAGACAAGCACCATAGTCGGTGCGAACGTTTGGCGAAGTACCATCAATCGCTAATGCCCGAGAATATATTTCTGCTGCGACAGGCATGTTGCGTTCATCCATAAATTGATTACCCATTCCAACCAGAGTATTATAATCAGTCGGAAGATCACCAAGCTGGTCAATAGTGATTTGACTGCTCTGAGTCTGCTCAGTATCATGATTATGTCCCGCATGCGGGTCTGGTTCAGAACTTTTCATCAAGAAGAAAATTGTTGCTGCCACAGCCAAAACAGCTACAGTAATGAGAGTGTCTCTAACACTGGTATTCTTATTAGTTTTCTTGGCTTTAGGTGATGACTGCCCTTGCAGAGGAGCACCACAATCTGCGCAGAATTTAGGCTTCCCTTCGATAACTGCTTTACAGCGAGGGCATTTCTTTTCAGACATTTTAAACAGGTCCTTCCAGGTTCGAATTTTCGAATAATATACGTTTGTAAAACCAGAATGCAATCAATAGATATACTACACATATCAGGTGACATTTGAACCAAATTTCTGTAATTTCACAATTATTAGTAGCCATTAAAAAAGGAATCTCAAGTGCTAACAACTTATAGAACCAATTACATAACAAGTTTACTGATTGTTTTGCTCTCAGTTACAGCTTTGGCCGGTGATTATAAAATCAGCCCAGAATCGCTGATGCGCCATATCGAAGTGCTCGCCTCTGATTCCCTGGAAGGCCGCGAAGTTGGTGAAATTGGAGAACAAAAAGCAGCTGCCTATATTTCGGGGCAATTCGAAAAGCTTGGTCTAAAGCCGATGGGTGACAATGGAACCTGGCTGCAAAAATTGGAATTTACTAAAAAGATCGAAATCGACCGCTCCTGCAAACTTACGCTCAATGGTCAAGAGATGAAGCTTCACGAAGATTTTGTACCGATGCTGCAATCAGCCAGCCAGAAATTCTCATTTGATGATATCGTTTTTGTAAATTATGGCATAAATGTCGCACGCGATGAATACGATGATTACAAAGAACTTGATGTTGCGGGCAAAGCTGTCGTTCTGAAACGTTTCGCCCCAAAAACAGGTGATTCAACCGATGTCCGTTTTGACAAATATAGTTCTATCGAAGAAAAAATAAGTTTAGCTCTCGAACATGAAGCTGCAGGCATTTTCATTTACACGCCCGCATCCGAAGATGACACTATATTTGGTCGTGGCATGGTCGGACATATTACACCTAAAGCGGTACCGGTAATTTGGCTCCGTCGCACCGGACTGGAACGACTTGGTCTTGATCTTGAATCGCTTCAATTAAAATCTGCCACTGGTGCAGTCCAGCTTAACAGAGTTCGCGACACAGGCTACAATGTTATTTCGATGCTTCCCGGTGAATCAGATACAACTGTAATAGTCGGGGCACATTATGATCATCTTGGATGGGGTACATCGGCATCACTCTACAAAGGCAAAGAAAAGAAAATCCATTACGGTGCCGATGACAACGGTTCTGGAGTTGCAGCAATTCTTGAGATTGCGCACAAGTTCGCAAATAGTGATCAAAAACCTCATTTCAGTTATATGTTTGCATGTTTCACGGGTGAAGAAGCAGGTCTTCTCGGTTCGACCCACATGGCACGGAATCTTCCCGTTGATTCATCTTTGATACGAATGATGCTCAACGTCGATATGATCGGACATCTGCAGGAACAGGAAAAAGGTCTCGCTATATTCGGCACCGGAACCTGTTCACAATTTAAAATGTTTTTTGATTCTTTAGATACTGGCGATCTAAAAGTAACGGCCAAAGAGGCAGGCATCGGGGCATCGGATCATACAGCTTTCTACTCGGCCAATATTCCTGTGATGCATTTCTTTACCGGTGCGCATGATGTTTATCATCGTCCGGGCGATATCCCCGCTCTAATAGATTCTGAAGGCCTCCTGAAAGTTACCAGCCTGATCGACTCCACGCTGTCATATTTTGACAGTTACGATTCAACTCTTGTCTTTAAACGCACCAAAGGTGGTCGTCCGGGGCGTGGTCGTGGCTCATATAGTGTGACCCTGGGGATTATGCCCGACCATGTGGCCGAAGTTAAGGGAATGAAAATTGGTGATGTGATGACCGATGGTGTAGCCGAGAAAGCCGGATTACTCAAAGGTGACATAATTATAAAAATGGGTATTAGAAATATCGATGATATCTATGGATATATGAACGCCCTTGGGAAATATCATAAAGGTGACACAACTACAGTTGTGGTCGAACGTGGCAGTGATACAGTTTCGGTACTAGCGGAGTTTAAGTAGCCAATTGAAGGATATTAGTTGAACTTGCTTCCGATCTCTTTGGTTCGTGAGCGTTTGACCGATATAATGCCTTTCACCTTTCTGATTTTGTCAATAATCCGATTTAAGTGAGAAAGGTTAGAGACCTCTACTACAAATTTCCCTGTAGCGGTACAGTCATTTTCGGTTTGAATTTCAGCTCCGCGGACATTTGTATTTGAGTCGGCTATCGCTTGCGTGATATCACGCAGGATTCCTTTTTTATCCTCTGAAATAATATCAATCTGAACGACAAACCATTGATCTTTCCCCGAATCCCAATTGACTTCTATCTTACGTTCGGGGTTATTGGTCGCCAAATCAATTGCAGTCTGACAATCAGCGTGATGAATAGTTACACCCCGCCCTCGTGTTATGAAGCCTGCAATCGATTCTCCCGGAACAGGTTGGCAACATCCTGCAAAGCGAAACATCATGTTGTCAAGCCCCTGAACTTTGATACCTTTGGTACGACGGATGCGGTCGATCACCTTACCGACAAACCCGGTCATATCTTTTTCTTTTTCAGGTACTATTAAATGGGTCAATTTTCCAACCGGCAAAGAGCCATTGCCAATTGCTGCATACAAATCGAGCACAGATTTACGACCAAGCTTTTCAGCATTTTCGACCAATTCATCATCGGTCAGCATCTTGATTCGGACCTCTTTGAGTTTACGCTCAACAATCTCTCGTCCGAGTGTAACCGACTGTTCAAAGCCTGCCTGTTTGAGCCACTTCTTTATTTTGTTCCTGGCAGCAGATGTTTTGACAAGTTTTAGCCAGTCGTG
>JAUVAR010000091.1 GCA_030591625.1 Candidatus Zixiibacteriota bacterium | reverse complement strand
TACGATCTGAAGTTTACAAGGAAAGTAAAAACGCATGCGTATTATTATAGTTGGTGGAGGTGTGGTCGGTTCGGCAGTTGCCGAACAGTTACTCAAAGACAAACATCATCTCGCCATGATCGAAATGGACCCCGAACTGAGTACTCAGATCGGAGAAAAACATGATCTGCAAATATTGACCGGATCAGGTTCATCGCCTGACCTATTGCATGAAGCGGGTGTTGCCGATGCAGATATGATTTTAGCTGTCACCCCGAACGATGAAGTAAATATGATCGTTTGTGCAATAGCTGCGCAGTTTAATGTTTCCACCCGCATAGCTCGCATTAGAAACCAGGTCTATTACCAAAAGAATGTCCCGGTCGATCTCAAAGCGATTGGTATAACTTCTGTGATCCATCCCGAGCATGTTATGGTTGATCATGTCATGCAATATATCGAGACTCCACACGCAGTTGAGTCGGCTAATTTTGAAGATGGTAAAATACTGCTTCGTGGTTACCGTATTCGTGGCAATATGCCACTCGCCGGTAAAACACCCCGTGAGATACGTGAAGAAACTCCTCATGATACTATTCTTTTTGCTGCTATTGATAGAGCTGGTCAGGGAATGATTCCTGACGGTAATTTCCGAATTGAAGAAGGTGATATTGTTTATGCTCTCTTCCCCAAAGAATCAACCGACACATTTATGAGTCTGGTGGGACAGGGGAAGAAAAAGAACCGTAAAATTATAGTAACAGGTGACTCGTTTGCTATGAACGAAATGGCTGAAGCTATCTCGCAAACCGATCATAAAGTAACTATGGTGCATCCTAATCTCAGCGAGGCGAAAAGCATCGCCGGTCGATTTGGCGGGCTTGAAGTTCTCCATGGTGACTGCACCGATGCTGACCTCTTGCGTGATATCAATATTGATTCTGCTTCATTTTTCGTGGCTATTTCAAGTCAGCCTGACTATAACATAATGTCTGCATTGCTGGCCAAAGCAGAGGGAGCACATGAAGTCATTGCAACTTCAACTGAGTCTCGACATGATTCTTTGTTTAATTCGATAGGAATCGATCATGTAGTTAACCCTCGTTTGACTGCAGCTCGTGAAATTCTTGAAATAATCGCCCGTGGTCGAATTGGCTCGGCGGTAGAACTTTCCAATATCGATATTGAAGCAGTACGTTTTTCTGTTGATATCGAGAGTGAAATTGTTGGACAACCAATTAAGAAAATTGCAAAACGACTCAAAAAGGGATCGATAATTGGTGTAATTGTACGAGATAATCGAATGATCCTACCCGATGGTGAAACGGTAATCGAAGCTGGAGATCATGTGATTGTTATTACCCATACCAAACATCTCGATTCTCTTTCTAAATTGTTTCGCAAACGTGGAATATTTTACAAGGGCTAAGTTATGCATAAGACCGCAGTAATATATTCCATTGGCAAGCTCACTCAAATTTTAGGCGGAATTCTGTTTGTCCCTCTGGGAATCGCCCTCTGGGATTATCGTGCAGAATCTTTTTCTCATGTTTTAACTCACCCGGACGTAATTGGGTATCTAATCTCAATAATTTTCACATTGTTGTTGGGTACCATAGCTGTTTCTCTTTACAAAGGAGGACGGGAGCTCCAAAGAGCGAAAGAAGGTTACGCTATTGTGGCAATCGGCTGGATCTGGATGACTTTCTGGACCTGTTTGCCTCTCTGGTTTTATCTTCTCGACAGCCGCACAGGAGCAGATGCTGGATGGTTTGCAACGTTCACAGACGCATATTTTGAAATAATGTCCGGTTATACAACGACCGGCGCAACAATACTAACAGACGTAGAAATTGTCCCACGTTCGCTTCTATTCCTTCGTGCGCTTTCGCATTGGCTTGGTGGAATGGGTATTATCACTTTAGCAATTGCAATCTTCCCCTCGATGGGTGTAACTGCCTACCAGATGTTCCGAGGTGAAGTGCCCGGTACCCGTCACGATAAATTGGTACCGCGTCTTTCACAGACAGTTTCAATTCTATGGGGTGTGTATGTTCTGTTTACTGGTGCCGAAACTGTTTTGCTCTGGCTTGGCGGTATGTCAGTTTTTGATTCTGTCTGTCACTCCTTCGCAACTTTAGCTACAGGTGGTTTCTCGACTAAGAATGCCTCAATCGCGGCATTCGATTCCGATTATATACGTTGGGTGATAATTGTCTTTATGTATCTGGCCGGTATTAATTTCCTTCTGCACTTCAGTGCTTTACGAGGCAACATTAAAGATATGTTCACCAATCGGGAATTTCGATTTTATAACGGCGTAATAGCGGCAGCAATAATTATTATAACACTAAGCCTTGTCATTGGCGGACTCGGCTCTGAGGAGATGGCCGCCAATCAATTCAGAAGTGATCCGATGTCATCGGAGGAATTCAGCACGCACTACGCCGAACAGTCAGAAAATGTTGGCACATTCTACAGTGCATTCCGAACGGCCTCATTTCAGGTACTCGCAATTGTAACAACGACAGGATTTGTGACTGCAGATTTTGATCTCTGGCCGAATTTCATACGCTTCCTTTTGGTATTTCTGATGTTCTTTGGTGGATGTCTTGGTTCAACCGGGGGTGGCATGAAAATGATACGTGTCGTTTTGGTATTCAAAGTCGCCTGGAACGCTCTTAAGAAAATGACCCAGCCCCGACTTGTTTCTCCGATTAAAGTGGGATCGCAGGTTGTAGATGATAACCAAATTGTAAATGTTGTCTCGTTTGCAATCTTTTTCGTTGGCCTTTTCATTTTTGTGGCGTTTCTCTTAAGTTTCTTCATGCCTGACCTGACAACTGCGGTTGCCTGTT
Source organism: Candidatus Zixiibacteriota bacterium (assembly GCA_030591625.1). Taxonomy (GTDB): domain Bacteria; phylum Zixibacteria; class MSB-5A5; order GN15; family FEB-12. Next base: position 6,218 of record JAUVAR010000091.1, on the reverse strand, counting down.
CGATAGCAACGCTTGGAAATATCGGTCCGGGACTTGCAGGTGTGGGGGCGATTGAAAATTACAGTTGGATACCTCTGCCCGGCAAATGGATAGCGATCTTCGCAATGCTTTTGGGGAGACTTGAAATATTTACTGTATTGATAATTTTCCGACCATCGGTATGGCGTAAGTAACTATTCCAAAAAATAACGAATCATTCGGACTCTATCAGACGTACAATCCCCAATATATGAACTTAACTTTGAATTAGAATACGAAAGCAATGATCAGAATAATTTTCTTTAACATAGCCGCTTGCGCAATTCTTACAGGTCTTGGACTGGCCAATATTATCCTGTTGAATTATCTGATTAAAACATGGTGGGAGATAAAACTTATCCGCCGAGCCGCATGGACCCTGCTTGCCCTTGGTGTTATCGGTTTCCTCTCATTTTCATTTGGAATTGGGTTTCAGGCAACCTGGCTTTACTATCCGGGTGCAGTTCTAACAGGTCTCGTATTTCTGCTTCACATGACCCTCCTTATCTCACTTCCTATTTCTGGAATCATTTTAATCTTAGAACGATTTCTATCTCGCAGACAAACTAACAAACCCGACCTGCCTGTAGATATCTCTCGCAGAAGATTTATCCAGCTTGGAGCGTCGTCGATACCGGCTGCATCGGCTTTGGCATCATCTTACGGTTTTGGACGTTCCTTTGCATCTGCAGTAGTAGAACTAAAGCAAATTAGTTTTCCTGATTTGCCTGAAAGTTTAAATGGTTTACGTATTCTTCACCTTTCCGACATGCACTTAGCCGACTGGATCACGCTCGATTCCCTTGAGATAGTGCTAACAGAAGCAGAGCGATACCACCCTGACATAGTTGCAGTCACCGGTGATATAGCCGATAAACTTGATCTCCTTCCTGACGCTATAAAGCTTATTGAAGGTCTTAAGCCCAGGCTTGGTGCGTTTGCCACCCTCGGTAATCATGAATATTTCAGAGGGGTGGACCGTGTGAAAGCAGAGTTTGATAAATCTACTATCCCCCTGTTTGTTAATAACCAACAGACGATTATACACAATTCCGAACGATTGAAAATTATTGGTATTGATGATCCTCGTCGTATGAGTGGTGATTCTACACAATTTTTCCACAATTGCCTCGATGCAACTATTGTTGGGGACAAAGTAGATGCTTTTACAATTTTACTGAGTCACCGACCTTCAGTATTCGATTATGCTTCTGACCGAGGCGTAAATCTCTCCCTTGCCGGACATACCCATGGAGGACAAATGGGGCTGTTTGGACGTTCTGTTTTTGAATCATTTGCATCTGAAAGTTACCTCTGGGGTCTCTATGAAAACGGCCCAAACCGTCTCTACACATCGTGTGGTATGGGGCATTGGTTCCCGTTTAGACTCGGTTGTCCTCCCGAAGCTCCAGTGCTTGAACTGGTCCGAGCATGAATTTCATAGAGAAAACGTGATTTTTGCTCTATGAAAAAAGTTTATTTATTTTGATTTTTTATTATTTTTTCCTTGCAAATAAAATCAATCAAGGCCTATTTTTTAATCGAATGGAGAAAATCATCACACAGGGTAATTACAAACTCCATTCTGATGGATATAAAAGAGAAACCAAAAAACTCTTAAACCTAAACGCAACGCTAAAGGAGTCATGAATGGCTGCAGCAAAAAAGAAGACGGCTAAGAAAAAAGTCGCCAAGAAAAAGGTAGCAAAGAAAAAAGTTGCCAAGAAAAAGGTAGCAAAAAAGAAAGTTGCCAAGAAGGTAGTCAGGAAAAAAGTTGCCAAGAAGGCAGTGAAGAAAAAAGTTGCCAAGAAGAAGGTTGCTAAGAAAAAAGTAGCCAAGAAAAAGGTCGTAAAGAAAAAGGTAAAGCGGAAACCGAACGCAGCCTTTATGCGTCCTATGACACTCTCGCCAGCCCTTGGTGCAGTAGTAGGCACAAAGCCGATTCCAAGAACTCAGGTTACCAAAAAAATCTGGGTCTATATCAAGAAGAATGATCTTCAAGATCCAAAGAATCGTCGTATGATTGTTGCCGACGCTAAACTGAAGCCTCTCTTCGGTGGCAAGAAAAAAGTCTCGATGTTCGAAATGACCAAGCTTCTTTCGAAGCATATGAGTTAGACGTTTCGATCTGAAAGATAGATTATGAGCGACGGGTCTGCCCTATGGGTCGGCCCGTTTTTGTTTGCGTGAACGGGATCGTAATGCGTGTGCGATGATAATTTTGCAATTAAGAATTCGCTATAATTACTGCATAAAAAACCTTGCCCTTAAAAGAACCGAAGAACTATTCTTGAGTTGTGTCGTTGAGATGAATAGAACAACGGCAAACAAATCAATGAGGACTCATACAATGGCAACGGCTCGAAAAGTTTTGACCGAAGGAACAAAAGCTCCTGCCTTTACGCTATTTAACCAGGACGGCAAAAAAACTAAACTGACAGATCATAAAGGTGAGTGGGTTGTGCTCTACTTCTATCCTAAAGATGACACTCCCGGCTGTACTGTTGAGGCCTGCGAGTTCACTGTTTCGCAAAAGAGTTTTGAACAGCTTAACGCTGTGGTACTCGGAGTCTCGCCAGATTCACCCGAACGACATGTCAAGTTCATTGACAAGTACGATCTAAAAATAACATTGCTCTCCGACCCTGATCACAAAATGATTGAAACGTATGGTGCATGGGGTTTGAAAAAAAACTACGGACGTGAATATGACGGGGTTATACGATCGACGGTGTTGATCAATCCTCAAGGTAAAATTGCAGCTTATTGGCCCAATGTAAAAGCGAAAGGTCATGCTCTCAAAGTCAAAGAACGTCTTGAGGAATTAACCAATTAAACAAGAGGTGAAACTGTTTGAATATATTAATCTCAGGTTCAACCGGCTTAATCGGTTCTGCAGTTACCAAACATTTGTTGCGGGAGCATCATTCGGTCACGAGACTATCGAGACCAGGCAGTCCAGTAGGTGAAGGGTCTGTTATATGGGCACCGGAACAAGGGAAGCTTGAAACCGACTCGATTGAGCGGTTTGATGTTGTTGTCCATTTGGCCGGTGAAAACATCGCCTCGGGCCGATGGACTGATTCAAAGAAAAATGCGCTATATGACAGCCGTATCAAAAGCACCCAACTCCTTTGTTCAAGATTAAAGGTTTTAAAAAACAAACCATCTTTACTGATTGTAGCTTCGGCTATAGGAATTTATGGAGATCGTGGCGACGAAGAGTTATCGGAAGAATCAACTTCGGGAGATTCATTCCTGGCACGCCTTGTATCCGACTGGGAGAACGCTTCAGCGAGTCTAATTGATACTCCTATCAGAGTTATAAAATTGCGCCTGGGAGTTGTGCTGTCACCAAATGGTGGAGCATTGGCGAAGATGCTTCCAATATTTAAAAAGGGTGTTGGTGGTCGTCTCGGGAGTGGCAGTCAATATATGAGTTGGATAACTCTCGATGATGTTCTTGGTGCAATTCAACATTGCATCAAGTGTGAAACTTTGGAGGGAGCTATAAATGTTACTGCTCCAAATCCAGTCACCAATCGAGAGTTTACTAAAAAACTCGCCTCAGTCTTAAATCGTCCCGCCTTTTTTCATACACCGGCATTCATGTTAAGGGCATTGTTGGGTGAGATGGCCGATGAACTACTCTTGTCGAGCACTCGAGTTAAACCAGATAAATTAATTGATAGTGGATACAAATTCAAACATGAATTCTTAAGTGAGGGTTTGAAAAATCTACTTGATAAAAAGGGTTAGAGAAGTTCTGATTCTGGCTCGACATGAATGAGCACTTCACCAACAATTTCAATTTTATCAATAACTGCAGACTTGACAGCTTCGGCGATTTCATGACCTTCGTGGACAGAGATTGTGCTCTTGACAACAATATGCAAATCGATCAGGAGCAAAGGTCCTGATTGCCGTCCCTTTATATCGTGTGCCTGCAAAACGCCGGGGATTTGTCCCGAGATAGATGCTATTTGTTCCATGATTTCACTGTCCGGTGCGGTGTCGGCCAATTCATAAAGTGCGCTGCGAACGAGTTTATAACTAACGCGTCCAATAAAGAGAGATACTAAACCGGCGGCAAACGCATCAGCCAAGTACCAATCCGGGTTATATCTGGCTGCAACCAAACCAACTAAAACAGCGATTGAACTAAGCGCATCCGATCTATGGTGCCACGCATTGCCTATTAAAACAGAACTGCGCAGTTGATGTCCGACCTTGATAGTGTACCAGTAGAGTGCTTCTTTGGTTATAATTGAGACAGCCGCTATAATCAGGGCCAGCACGGTAGGAGTTGAACCACGATGTTCGTAGATAGCCTGAGTCGCATCGTATAGTATTGAAGCTGCAACAATAAGCAGAATCAAACCTACCGCCAAAGAAGCAATAGTTTCAATACGTCCATGACCATAAGGGTGGTCATCGTCGGCCGATTTGCGACCTACTTTCAGTCCTACGATTACAACAATATCAGAAAAGAAATCTGAAATAGAATGAACCGCATCGGCAACCAATGCCTGCGATTTACCTGCTATACCACCCCAAAATTTGAGGATGATCAACAGAAAGTTGGCCAATAACCCAATCCAGGTTACACGCAACCCTAAGTTCAATAGTTTCGTGTCTTCAGTTTCAGAATCAAGGTAAGACATATTTTCCAAATCTAATTTCATTACATACTATAACTATCGGTAATCTAATTTTGATCCCGATCATATAGCCAAAAGTACTCTATTGTAGTTCTCTGCGCAAGCTGAGTCAATAAAGGAAAAAGGGTTGCTGTAAGAGTCCCGCGCTCTTAGATTCATACGATGAAACCAAACCATATCAACGATAAACAAACAAGTGGACGCAATATCGTGGCAACTTCACAACCGGATGCAGTCACGGCAGGGATTGAAACCCTCGTACTCGGCGGAAATGCAGTTGATGCAGCAATCGCAACAGCTATTACCCTTACTGTGTGTGAACCGACATCAAATGGTATTGGCAGTGACGCCTTTGCACTTATATGGGATGGTTCCAAACTTCACGGGATCAACGGTTCGGGGAAATCACCTGCCAAATGGTCGTTCGACCAATACGAAGCTAAAGATGAAATACCTAAGTTTGGTTGGAAGGCTGTTACTGTTCCGGGGGCGGTAGATCTCTGGTTAAAACTATCGGATAAATTCGGACGACTCCAATTTGAAAAACTGTTTGAGCCTGCCATCAAGTTAGCAACCGATGGATTCAGAGTTGGACCAATCACAGCAGCTGCTTGGAAACGTGCCGAAGAACGATTTGCGACATTCCCTGAATTTGTCAAAACATTTCTTCCCAACGGTCAAGCACCAAACGAAGGAGATATTTTCTCAAGTCCAAATCATACTTCTACTCTGCGAGAAATTGCAACAACTCGAACAGAATCATTTTATCGTGGTACCCTCGCTCAAAAGATAAAACAATGTTCGGACTATGAAGGTGGCGATTTTGAACTATCCGATCTTTCCTCTCATCGTTCAGAATGGGTTGAGCCTCTATCTGTTGCATATCGTGATTGCAAACTTCATGAAATCCCCCCCAATGGGCAGGGACTTGCAGCTTTGATTGCAGCCGGTATTTTGAATAGGTTTGACTTATCTTGCTATAAACTTGATTCTGCTGACCTGATTCATTTACAGGTGGAGTCAATGAAACAGGGGTTTGCCGATATTTTCAGACATCTGGCAGAAACAGAATCGATGAAAATTGATCCAGAACAATTTCTGACTAACTCATACCTGGATAAACGAGCTGCATTGATCGACATGTCAAGAGCACAAGCTCCCGTGTCCGGTATCGAGCCTGCCGGTGGGACTGTCTATCTTACAGTTGCAGATGAGAGTGGTATGATCGTCTCATTTATTCAGTCGAATTATTTTGGGTTTGGATCTGGTGTTGTTATCCCGGGAACTGGTATCGCGATGCAAAATCGTGGCTGTGGATTTTCTTTGGAGAAAGGTCACCCCAATCAAATTGATGGCAACAAGCGACCATTACATACGATTATTCCCGGATTTGTTACCAGAGCGGGTAAACCGTTGTTGAGCTTTGGTGTCATGGGTGGACATATGCAGGCGCAGGGGCATCTTCAAATGCTTAGTCGAATAATAGATTTTGGACAAACTCCACAGGAGGCATCCGACGCCCCACGCTGGTACCTGACC